>NZ_BANB01000206.1 GCF_000964365.1 Acidisphaera rubrifaciens HS-AP3
CGGGTGCAGTGGCTGACGAATTACGTGCCGCGGGTGATCCCGCCGGGCCATGCCTTCACCGCCAACGTTCGTTTCCGCAATGCCGGCGCCACGGTGATGCGCCACCGTCCGCCCACGCACGTGACGATCGCGCAGCGCTGGTACGAGGAAGACGGGCGGCCGGTCGCGGGCGCCGCCGACCTGCGCACGCCGCTGCCGCTCGACCTGCCGCCGGGGCGGGAGCTGACCCTGCCGGTGCAGATCGAGGCGCCCCGCGTCGAGGGGCGGCACCGTCTGCGTCTGATGGCGGTGCAGGAGGGGGTCGCGTTCTGCGAGGCGCCGCTGGAAATCATGGTCACGCTGCGGGCGGCGGTCTGGCCGGAGGTGCCGGCCGGCTGGCGGTCCGATCCGGACGCGCGGCTCGATTACGGGCAGGACCACGCGCGGGCGCAGGAAATGCTGCGCGCGTGGCTCGATGCGCGCCTGCCGGCGAGGGCGCCGCATGGGGGCGGGGCGCGGGTGCTGGAGATCGGCGGCAATGCCTATCCGGCGATCGCCGACATCGACGGCGACCTGTACAACGTCGATGTCGACCTGCTCGGCCTGCAGATCGGCTGCCTTGTGCAGGACCGCATGGAGGCGGCGCGGCCGGGGCGGCGGGTGCGCCAGATCTGCGCCGACGCCGCCGACCTGCCGTATCCGGACGGGTATTTCGACGCGGTCGTGATGTTCGCGACGCTGCACCATTTCCCCGACCCGGCCCGCACCCTGGCCCACGCCGCGCGCAAGCTGCGGCCGGGCGGGTTCGTCGGGCTGTTCTGCGAGCCGGTGGGGCACGTGCATCCGGGCGCGGTCGATCCGGATTTCCTGCGCGAGCTGGCGCGCGGGGTGAACGAGCAGAGTTTCCTGATGCGTGAATGGGATGCGATCTTCCGCGCCGCCGGCCTGTCGGTCGAGGCGGCGCAGGTGGACTTCAACTCGCTGAAGGCGCGGCTGGTGCCGGCGGCGGGCGCGACGGCCATCGGTACGACTGCTGCGGCGGGCGTCGGCTGATGGACGTCGTGGAGCCGAGGCGCGAGCCGTCGTCGTTCATGCCGCTGGGCGCGGACGAGATCGCGGCGGAGATGCGCGAGCAGGTGCTGCGCGGCCCGGTGCGCGAGGTGGCGGTCGCGGACGAGCCGCCGCCGCCGGCATCCGATCTGGGCGCGCTGCTGTCGCTGCACGGCCACGCCTTCGTCGAATGCGCCTATGCGACCTTGCTGCATCGCCGGCCGGAGCCGGACGCGCTCGCGCATTTCGTCGCCGCCCTGTCGAGCGGCGAGGTGAGCAAGGCGGAGATCCTGTGCGCCCTGCGCTACAGCGCCGAGGGCCGGGCCGCGGGCGTGCGGATGCGCGGGCTGCGGCGGCGGCGGCTGCTGCACCGGGGCTATCGCCTGCCCGGCATCGGGCGCGGGCTGCGCATCCTGGTCGGCATCTTCCGGCTGCCGCG
>NZ_BANB01000205.1 GCF_000964365.1 Acidisphaera rubrifaciens HS-AP3
GCCTGGGCCGGGCGGACGCACGACCACGGCCGGGGCGGTGCCTTGCGGGGCGCGGGGGCGGCGCCTAGCTTGCCCGGCTGGGCGGCGTCCTGCGGCGCGCGCCGTCGGCACGGAGATGGCTGATGTTCAAGGGGTCACTGGTCGCGCTGGTTACGCCGATGCGCGCCGACGGGACGATCGACGAGGCGGCGCTGGCGTCCTTCGTCGAGTGGCAGATACGCGAGGGAACGCACGGTCTGGTGCCGGTCGGCACCACCGGCGAGTCGCCCACCCTGACGCATGACGAGCACAAGCGGGTCGTCGAGATCACGATCGAGGTCGCGCGCGGCCGCGTGCCGGTGATCGCCGGCGCCGGATCGAACAGCACGCGCGAGGCGATCGAGCTGGCGGCGCACGCCAAGCAGGCGGGCGCGGACGCGACCCTCGTCGTCACGCCCTACTACAACAAGCCGACGCAGGAAGGCCTGTTTCTGCACTACACGGCGATCGCGGACGCGGTCGACCTGCCGCTGATCATCTACAACATCCCCGGCCGCAGCGTGGTCGACATGTCGGTCGAGACGATGGCGCGGCTGGCGAAGCACCGCAACATCGTCGGCGTGAAGGACGCGACGGCGAACCTGACGCGCCCGCTGCACACCACGCGCGCCTGCGGCGGGGATTTCTGCCAGCTGTCGGGCGAGGATCACACGGCGCTCGCCTTCCTCGCCTCTGGCGGCGTCGGCTGCATCTCCGTCACCGCCAACATCGCGCCCCGCCTGTGCAGCGAGATGCACGCCGCCTGGCAGTCGGGCCGCATCGCCGATGCGATGGCGATCCAGACGCGCCTCGTGCCGCTGCACGACGCGATGTTCGCCGAGACGAGCCCGGGACCGGTGAAATACGCGGCCAGCCTGCTCGGTCACGGGACGGCGCATTGCCGCCTGCCGATGGCGCCGATCGCGCCGGCGACGGCGGCGCGGGTGCGCGCGGCGATGACGGAGGTCGGGCTGCTGAACTGACCGGAAGCGCCGGCGCGGCGCGACCGTTCGTTCGCAGGGAACACCGATGGCCGCACAGACAACGAAAAAGAGCGGGCTGATCAGCCACGGCATCGCCGCGCAGAACCGCAAGGCCCGCTATGACTACACGATCAAGTCGACGGTAGAGGCTGGTCTCGTGCTCAAGGGGCCGGAGGTGAAGTCGTTGCGGCACGGGCGCGCGACGCTGACGGAGTCCTGGGCCGGCGAGCGCGACGGGGAGTTGTGGCTGTACGGCGCCTATATCCCCGAATACCAGGGTGGCGTGCTGTCGCGCTTCGAACCGCGCGCCCCGCGCAAGCTGCTTCTCAAGCGCAAGGAAATACGCAGCCTGCTCGGCGCCATCACGCGCGAGGGGCAGACGCTGGTGCCGCTGCAGATCCACTTCAACGAACGCGGCCGCGCGAAGGTGCTGCTCGGTCTCGCCGAGGGCCGCAAGAAGGCCGACAAGCGCGCCGCCGTCGCCGCCCGCGACTGGCAGCGCGACAAGGCGCGGCTGATGCGCGCGCGCGGCTGATCCGTTCCCCGGTCGGGTTGGTTTCCAACGCTATCGTATGGCTGCGCGGCGCTTCGTCTGATCGCTGATTGACCGCCCCAGACCGCCTCGCTACCGTCCGGTAGAGCTTCCGGGAGGGGCTCCGCCGGCCGGCGTGGCCGGGCCGGCGGCCATAACAAGAACGGATCGGAGCGTGCGATGCTGAAGGTCTATCTCGACCCGTGCACCGTCAACTGCCGCAAGGTGCTTGCCGGATTGGATCTGATGGGAGCGCCGTTCGAGCAGGTGCATGTCGACTACTTCACGGGCGGGCACAAATCGCCCGACTACATGGCGATCAACCCGAACGCGGCGCTGCCCGCGGCGGTCGACGGCGACCTGATGCTGCCGGAGAGCAACGCCATCCTCATGTACGCCGCCGAAATCAACGGCGCGGACGACTATTACCCCAGGGACCCGAAGATCCGCGCCGACATCCATCGCTGGATGCTGTGGGAAGCGGCGACCTGGTTCCCGAGCTGCTACGTCTATCTCGTGGAATACGTGGTCAAGCCGCTTCTGGGTGCGGAGCCAGACGCGGAGGTGATCGCCAAGGAAGCGCCGAACTGGCACAAGCTCGCCGGCATCCTCGACGCCCGGCTGGCGCAGTCGAGGTGGCTGACCGGCGACCACGTCACGGTGGCGGACATCGCCGTGGCGGCGCCGATGCACCTCCATCCGCAGCAGCGGCTGCCCGTCGCCGACCACCCGAACCTGCAGCGGTGGATGGTCGAGGGGATCGAGAAGCTGCCAAGCTGGCAGCGCACACAGCCGGCGGTGCTCAATGCGCTTGGTCTCGGCTAGACTGGGAACGACTGGCGACAGGGTCACCGGGGGGCGCGCGGCATCCCCGGGGGACGCGTTCCCCATCTCCCGCGCTGATGGCAACGAAGCATGGCAGACGCATCGACTGTCCGCGCGACCATGAACTACACGCGCGATACCGGCGTGATGCCGGAAGTGTATTTCTACGAGCCGCCGGCGGGCACGCCGATCCGCTCGCCCGGCGACGACCCGCAGCAGGTCGTGGTCCATGACGGATGGGACCGCGCCCGCGACTTCTCGCTCGACCGGGAAGGGTTCGCCCTGGGCGATTTCCCGTCCAGCTTCGCGGCGTGGGACGAGGACGCGGCGATCAAGGCGCGCTTCTATCCGGAGGTCATCGACTTCGTGAAAGCCACCACCGGCGCCCGCCGCGTGGTGATCTTCGATCACACGATCCGCACCAAGGCCAACGCCGCGCAGCAGACGGCGGAGACCACTACGACGCAGCGCGCGCCGGTGATGCTGGTCCATTGCGACTACACGCCGAACTCCGGCCCGCTGCGCGTGCGGCAGGTGCTGCCGGACGAGGCGGACCGGCTGCTGTCGGGCCGCGTCGCGTTCTACAACGTGTGGAAGCCCCTGCGTCGCCGTGTCGAGGAAAAGCCGCTCGCGATGTGCGACGTCACGTCGTCCACCGATGACGACTTCATCACCATGGCGCTGCGCTACCGCGAGCGCGACGGCGAGATCTACGTGCTGCGTCATTCCGACCCGCATCACTGGTGGTATTTCCCGGGCATGCTGCCGGAGCATGCGCTGCTGCTGAAAACCTATGATTCGGTCGAAGACGGGCGCGCGCGCTTCCTCGGGCACAGCGCGTTCGATGATCCGACGACGGCGCCCGATGCGCCGGCGCGCGAGAGCATCGAGCTGCGGACCATCGCTTTCTACTGACGGCGCCGCCCGTGGGGGAC
>NZ_BANB01000204.1 GCF_000964365.1 Acidisphaera rubrifaciens HS-AP3
GGGCGTGGCAGGCGCGGGGGCGACGGCGGGCGCGGACGGCACGCCGGGCGCGGTCTGCTCGGCCAGCAGGGCCACCTTGTTGAAGCCGCCCTGCGTGATGGTGCCCATCACCTCCATGATCCGGCCATAGGTCAGCCCCTTGTCGCCGCGCACGAAGATGCGTCGGTCGGGGTTGTTCTGCGCGATGCCCTGCAGCTTCGCGACGAGGTCCGCGAGATCGACCTTGGCGTCCTGCACGAAGATGTCGCCGGCCGCGTTGATCGACACGGTCACCGGCTCGCTGTCCGAATTGAGCGGCTGCGCGTTGGTCTTCGGCAGATCCACCGTGACGCCCGAGGTCATCAGCGGCGCCGTGACCATGAAGATGATCAGCAGCACCAGCATCACGTCGACCATCGGGGTGACGTTGATCTCGGCGAGCGGGCGATAGCGGCTGTTGCGGCCGCCGCGGGCGGGCGGGCGGAGGGAAGCGGCCATGGTCAGGCCCGCTCCTCGGACTGTCGCGACAGGATCGCACCGAACTCGGTGCCGAAACCCTCCAGCCGCGCCGCGTAGCGCGACAGGTCGGTGCTGATCTTGTTGTAGAAAATCACCGCCGGGATGGCGGCCACGAGGCCGATCGCGGTGGCGAACAGCGCCTCGGCGATGCCCGGGGCGACCACCGACAGGTTGGTGTTGTGCATGGCGGCGATCGCCGAGAACGAATGCATGATGCCCCAGACCGTGCCGAACAGGCCGATGAACGGCGCCACCGACCCCACGGAGGCGAGGAAGATCATCCACCGCTCCATCCGCTCCATCTCGCGCCCGATCGTGACACCGATCGCCCGGTCCACCCGGTCGCGCACGCCGGAGCGCGCCACGTCCGCGCCGGCCACCCGCAGGCTGCGCTTCCACTCGCCCATCGCGGCGCCGAAGACGGCGGCGATCGGGTGCGCGGGCTTGGTGCCCTCGCGCTCGTACAGCTCGTCGAGGCTGCCGCCCGACCAGAACCTCTCCTCGAACGTGTCGGCGGCGCGGTTGGCGCGGCGCAGCGCCACGAACTTCTCGAAGACGATCGCCCAGACCCAGACGCTGGCCACCAGGAGCGCCAGCATCACCACCTTCACGACGATATCGGCCTGCAGGAACAGGCCCCACAGCGACAGGTCGCCGACCGGCGTCCCGGCCGCCAGCGTCGTTGCATCCACCGCCCGATCCATCACGCTCCCCTAATCATCCGTGGCGGTGACCGCCGGAACCATGCGTTCCAGCGCCTCCCGCCAGTCATCCGGCAATCTCGCCGCCCGTCCGTCCGACACGCCGACACAGGCCAGCCGCACGGCCAGCGCGGCCAGCACGCCCCGGTCGGGGTGGCGCACCGTCTGGCGCAGCACCACCGACGCCCCGCGCACGGCACGGGTTTCGGTCACGATATCCAGCAGGTCATCCAGCCGGGCGGGGCGCAGATACTCCACTTCGACGCGCCGCACCACGAACATCAGGCCGTGGCGCTCCATCAAAGTCGCATGCGGCATCCCCGCCGCACGCAGCGCTTCGGTCCGGCCACGCTCGGCATAGCGCAGGTAATTGGCGTGATAGACGACACCCCCGGCGTCCGTATCCTCGAAATAGACCCGCACGGGATAGTGATGGCCGCTTTGTCCGGCGGTGGCGGGCGGGTGACCGTTCATCCATCCTCCCCCGCCGATTCGGGCGCCGGGGCGTCGGGACGCAGGAGATCGCCGCGCAGCAGGTCCGGCTGGGCGGTCGCCGCCGGCGGCACCAGCCCGA
>NZ_BANB01000203.1 GCF_000964365.1 Acidisphaera rubrifaciens HS-AP3
CGCAGGCGTGCCATCTCGGCCGCCGGCAGGGCGCGCGAGGGCATCGGCAGACGCGCGCGCTTGCCGGTCAGACCGGACGGGCCGGGCTGGAACGCGACCTGCACTTCCGGCGTGTCGGCCAGGGCGCGCAGCACGCCCGCGGTCGCGCGCTTGAACTCCTCGCTGCGGGTATTGTCCTTGCCGCCGTTGCTCATGCGCGCCTACTGCCGGCGGGGAAGCGTGCCCGTCGGAATGTCCTCGTTGAAGCAGCGCTGGTAGTACTCGGCGACGGTCGCCCGTTCCGCCTCGTCGCACTTGTTCAGGAACGTCATCCGAAAGGCGAAGCCCACGTCGCCGAAGATGCGGGTGTTCTCGGCCCAGGTGATCACGGTGCGCGGGGACATCACCGTCGAGATGTCGCCGTTGATGAAGCCCGCGCGCGTCAGGTCGGCAAGCGCGACCATGCTTTCGATGCGCTTGCGCTCCGCCGTGTTGGACGCATCCACGCCGAGCTTGGCCATCACGATCGCCGTCTCCTGCGCGTGCGGCAGGTAGTTCAGGGTGGCGACGATGTTCCAGCGGTCCATCTGCCCCTGATTGATCTGCTGCGTGCCGTGATACAGGCCGGTCGTGTCCCCCAGACCCACCGTGTTCGACGTCGCGAACAGACGGAAGTACGGGTGGGGGCGGATCACCCGGTTCTGATCCAGCAGCGTGAGCTTGCCTTCGACCTCCAGCACGCGCTGGATGACGAACATCACGTCCGGACGCCCGGCGTCGTATTCGTCGAACACCAGGGCGCAGGGGTGCTGCAGGCACCACGGCAGGATGCCCTCGCGGAACTCGGTCACCTGCTTGCCGTCCTTCAGGACGATCGCGTCCTTGCCGATCAGGTCGATGCGGCTGATGTGGCTGTCGAGGTTGACGCGGATGCACGGCCAGTTCAGCCGCGCCGCCACCTGTTCGATGTGCGTCGATTTCCCGGTGCCGTGATAGCCCTGGATCATCACCCGCCGGTTGTGGATGAAGCCCGCGAGGATCGCGAGTGTCGTCTCGCGGTCGAAGCGGTACGAGCTGTCGATCTCCGGCACGTGCTCGGTGCGCACGGAAAAGGCCGGGGCGATAAGGTCCGTGTCGATGCCGAACGCCTCGCGCGCGGCCACCTCGGTGTCCGGCTGGTCGATGGCGGAGGTCGGGCGCAGCTCGGCCAAAGTCGCGACTTTGTTCATCAGAACAGCGATCCTGTCATATACGGCAAATCCTATCGCGCTGCCGCGGGAGGGCAAGCCGCGACGCGGCAGGGCAGCCACCGGCGCCGGGCCCCTTGCCGGCCCGTGAGCGCCGGGTCAGGCCGACGCGGCGTGGGGCGCCCCGTCCACAAGGCGGCTGCGCAGCGTGGCATAGGCAAGGTTGATCGTCTTCAGCCGTTCCTCCGCCCCCCGGTCGCCGCCGTTGGCATCGGGGTGGTGGCGTTTGGCCAGTTCCTTGTAGCGCGCCTTCACCTCGGTGAGCGTCGTGGGCCATGCAAGGCCGAGGGTGGCCAGCGGCTCTTTCAGATCGCTCGGGGTGTCCGGCCGGGCCGTCTTGCGGCCGCGCTTGCCGAACTCGGCCGCCGCGAGCAGCGGGTCGTGCGTGAGCGCGTCCTCCCACGCCGCCGCGCCGAGCCGTCCGAGCGGCCATGACGGGCGTTGCCAGGACAGGTCGGCGCGCAATTCCTGTTCGATCTGCCCGGGCGTCATGCCCTTGTAGAAGTCCCATTTCGCGTTGTACGCGCGCACGTGCTCCAGACAGAACCACCAGTATTCACGAAGCTGCGCGCGCGATTTGGGCGCGCGATAGGCGCCGGCTTCGTTGCATCCGGGCATGTCGCACACATGGCCCGGCGCGTCCGGATCGGGCGCGTAGGCCCGGGCTCGCGGTGGGCTACGGGTCATGCCACGCTTATGTGCGGCGCGGCCGCCGGTTGGCAACAGGGCGCATGCCGCCCACGTTGCCGACGCGCGGCGCCGGCCGCGCGAACCGTCGCGCCATCGGACGAGTGGCCGACAGAAGGGATGATCCGCCGATGACCGACCCCGCGAACAGCAGCCGTGCCGCCCGGATCGAAGCCGCGTTGCGGGCGGCGTTCACCCCGCAGGCGATCGCGGTGGTGGACGAGAGCCACCGCCATGCCGGCCACGCCGGCGCGCGCGCGGAGGGCGAGACGCATTACGCGGTACTGCTCGTCGCGGACGCGTTTGACGGGCAGGGACGGGTCGCCCGCCACCGCGCCGTCAATGCGACGCTCGCCGCCGAGTTCGCGACGGGCCTGCATGCGCTGGCCCTGACGTTGCGCACGCCGGCCGAAGCCGCGGCGGCGGCACGGCCGGCCGCGCCC
>NZ_BANB01000202.1 GCF_000964365.1 Acidisphaera rubrifaciens HS-AP3
GTCATCGGGCGGGTGTGGCAGCCGGGGGCCGCGCTGGCCCTCGGCACCGTCGCGGTCGGCGCGCTGACCGCCTTCGTCACGCTCGACTTCGCGGCGCGCGGCTGGCACGGCGCGGGCTATGCGTTCGTGGGCTTCGGCGGCGGCTACATCCTCGTGCGCCTGTTCCTCGCGCATCTGCCGGACCGGATCGGCGGCCGTGTCGTCACCGCATGGTCGCTGCTCATCGAGGCGGCGGGGCAGGTCGTCATGTGGGCGGCGCCCACGTCATGGGTCGCGCTCGCGGGCGCGCTGCTGACGGGCATCGGCTTTTCGCTGGTCTTCCCCGGCATGGGCGTGGAGGCGATGCGGCGCGCCCCGCCGGAGGCGCGCGGCCTCGCGGTGGGCGCCTACATCGCGTTCTTCGACATCGCCATCGGCACGTCCGGGCCGGTGTGCGGCGTGGTCGCCGCCGCGTTCGGCTATCCGGCGGTCTTCCTCGCCGGTGCCGCCGCGGCGCTGGGGGCGATCGCGCTGTCGCTCGGGCTGCGGCGGGTCTGAGCGGCGATCAGCCGCCGATGCGCGGCTGGCCGTTCGACGCGCTGAGACCGCCGTCCACCGGCAGGTTGACGCCCGTCACATAGCGGGCGTCGTCGCTGGCGAGGAAGGCGATCACCCCCGCGACATCGTCCGGCTCCGCCGGGCGGCCGAGCGCGATGCGGTCGGCGAAGCGGGCGACGAGCGCCGGGTTCTCGGTGATGCCCGCCGCCATCTCCGTCCGCGTCAGCGACGGGCAGACCGCGTTCACGCGCACGCCGCGGGCGCCGTATTCGAGCGCGAGGGCGCGCGTGAGGTTCACGACCGCGCCCTTGGACGCATTGTAGAACGCCAGCCCCCAGTCGCCGGCGAGGCCGGAGACGGACGCCACGTTGATGATCGCCCCGCCCTGGGCGATCAGATGCGGCAGGGCCGCGCGGCAGGCATGGACGACGCCGTCCACGTTTACCGCCATCGTCTCCCGCCAGGTGTCGATCGGCATGTCGGTGAAGCTGCCGAAGGCGGCGGTGCCGGCATTGTTCACCAGCACGTCGATGCCGCCATAGGCGTCGATGGTCGCATCGATCAGCGCCGCCACCGCATCGGGGTCCGCGACGTCGGTCGGCTGGATCAGCACCCGCCCGGCGCCGAAACCGGCCGCCGCCTCGGCCAGCCGCTCCGCCC
>NZ_BANB01000201.1 GCF_000964365.1 Acidisphaera rubrifaciens HS-AP3
TACGTCGTCAACGCGCGGCAGACCGAGGACGTGATCTTCGGCCCCGATGGCTGTGTGCCGCGCCTCGCGCCCGGCGCGGTGATCGTCGCCAGCGCCACCGTGGCGCCCGAAGCGGCCCGCTCGCTCGCAGCGCGCATCGCCGACGCGGGGTTCCTGATGCTTGACGCGCCGGTCTCGGGCGGGCAGGCGGCGGCGGAGGCCGGGACCATGACCGTGATGGCATCCGGGTCCGCCGACGCGTTCGACGCGGCCCTGCCGGTGCTCGAGACGGTCGCGCGCAAGGTCTGGCGCCTCGGCGACGCGCCCGGTATCGGCAGCACCGTCAAGATGGTCAATCAGCTGCTCGCGGGCGTGCATATCGCGGTCGCGGCCGAGGCGATGGCGCTCGGCATCCGCGCCGGCGCCGATCCGCAGACGCTGTTCGACGTCATCAGCAATTCGGCGGGCAGTTCGTGGATGTGGCAGAACCGGGTGCCCCATATCCTCGACGGCGACGACACGCCGCGCTCGGCGGTCAACATCTTCGTCAAGGATCTCGGCATCGTGCTGGATCAGGCCCGCGCGCTGACGTTCCCGCTGCCGTTGGCGGCCGCCGCGCATCAGCTGTTCCTCGCCGCCGCCGCCGGCGGTCACGGTGCCCGCGACGACGCTTTCGTGATCCGTGTCTGGCAGGCACTCGCCGGCATCGCCCTTCCGGGTCACGCGCCTCCCGGGGACGCCTGAGCCGGCCCGGCCCGTGGCACGCCGGTTGCTGAATCGCACCCATCCGTTGCACGAGAGCCGCATGAACTGGGGTCTGCTGACGCAAGCCGAACGCGACGCGGCGTACAACAATGCCGAGGCCGTCGCGAACAGCGCCGCCCTGACGCAGGCACGCAACGCCGCGTCGCATGCCTGGCGGCAGGCGCATCATCAGCATCTCGACATCGCCTATGGCCCGCGGCCGCGCAACCGGCTCGACCTGTTTCCGGCGGCCGATCCGTCGATGCCCTGCCTCGTGTTCATCCATGGCGGCTACTGGCAGCGCAACAGCCGCGAGGATTTCGCCTGTCTGGCCGAGGGGCTGCACGCGCATGGCTGGAGCTTCGCCGTGCCGGGCTACACCCTGGCGCCGGAAGCAAGCCTGACGGAGATCGTCAACGAGATCCACGCCAGCCTCGACTGGCTCGCGGCGCACGGCGACACGCGCGGCATCGGCGGCCCGCTGGTCGTCGCCGGCTGGTCGGCGGGCGGGCATCTGACGGCGATGGCGCTGTCGCATCCGCGCGTCGTCGCCGGGCTGGCGATTTCCGGCGTGTTCGAATTGGGGCCGCTGCGCGACACCTATCTGAACGCCAAGCTCAAACTGACCGAGGACGAGGTGGCGGCCCTGTCGCCGCTGCGGCTGCCGCCGGTGCAGAAGCCGCTGGCGATCGCCTATGGCACGCGCGAGCTGCCGGCGCTGATCGCCGACAGCCGCGACCTGCATGCCATGCGGGCCGCCGCCCATGCGCCGGGCGCGCTGGTGCCGGTGGGCGGGGCCGACCATTTCACCGTGCTCGACGCGCTGCGCGAGGCGACGGGCGAGCTGGCGCATCACGCGAAGCTGCTCGCATGAGCGCGCCGTCCGCTGCGGGGCCCTTCGATGCGGGGCCGACCGACCCGGTGGCGGCGATCGAGGCGACGATCGCGGCCGATCGTGCCTATGCCGATCCCGCGCTGTGGATCACCCGCGTGCCCGACGACGCGCTGCGTGCCCGCGCCGCCGCGCTGGCGGCCGAGGGGCCGCGCGGCC
>NZ_BANB01000200.1 GCF_000964365.1 Acidisphaera rubrifaciens HS-AP3
CGGCGAGCCGCAGGTTCTCGGCGGCGGTCAGTCCCGGCTTGATCGCGTCCTGATGCCCGAGATAGGCGACCAGCCGCGCCTGCGCGACCGGATCGGCCAGCAGCGCCTCGTCCCGCCAGCTCAGCGCCCCGGACGCCGCGCGCACCAGGCCCGCGATCAGGCGCAGCAGCGTGGATTTCCCCGCCCCGTTCGGCCCCAGCAGCAGCAGGGCCGCGCCGGGCGCGGCGGTGAAATCGAGGTCGCGGAACACCAGCCGCTCGCCGCGTATGACCGCCAGCCCCTCTCCGCGCAGCATCGCCGTCCCCCAGCCGGCGCCCCTCGGCCCGCCGGCCCGGTGTCGCATGGCGTATCTCGCGCGCGTGGACAATACGGGGCTTGTGTGGTTCAAGCCGGGGATCGGTTTTTGTGCGGCGCCGAAGCGCCTGTCGCGGGCCATGCCCACGCGCCGCCAGCGCAACAAGGGGCGGCACTTCATGAAATCAATCGGCCACGACAGTCTGGGGACGAAGCGCACGCTGTCGGTCGATGGGCGCGACTATGCGTATTTCTCGCTCGAGGCCGCCGCCGCCCGCATCGGCGACATCTCGCGCCTGCCCGTCAGCCTGAAGGTCCTGCTGGAGAACGTCCTGCGGTTCGAGGACGGGACCACGTACAAGGTCTCGGACGCCGAGGCGATCGCCGGCTGGCTGAAGGACGGGCGCAGCACGCAGGAAGTGCCGTTCCGTCCCGCCCGCATCCTGATGCAGGACTTCACCGGCGTGCCGGGCGTGGTCGATCTCGCGGCCATGCGCGACGGCATCACCGCCCTCGGCGGCGAGCCGCAGAAGGTCAATCCGCTGGTGCCGGTCGATCTGGTGATCGACCATTCGGTCATGGTCGACGTCTCCGGCCGCGCGGACTCGCTGGAACGCAACGTCGACATCGAGTTCCAGCGCAACGGCGAGCGCTACGGCTTCCTCCGCTGGGGGCAGGCCGCGTTCGACAATTTCCGCGTCGTGCCGCCCGGCACCGGCATCTGCCATCAGGTGAACCTGGAATATCTCGGCCAGTGCGTCTGGACGGCGGAGACGGCGGGCTCGACCTATGCCTATCCGGACACGCTGTTCGGCACCGACAGCCACACCACGATGGTCAACGGCCTCGGCATCCTCGGCTGGGGCGTCGGCGGGATCGAGGCGGAGGCGGCGATGCTCGGCCAGCCGATCGCCATGCTGATCCCGGACGTGATCGGCTTCCGCCTGACCGGCCGCCTGCCGGAGGGCGCCACCGCGACCGATCTCGTGCTGACCGTGACCGAGATGCTGCGCAAAAAGGGCGTGGTCGGCAAGTTCGTGGAGTTCTTCGGCCCCGCGCTCGATGACCTGCCGCTCGCCGACCGCGCGACGATCGGCAACATGGCGCCCGAATACGGCGCGACCTGCGGCTTCTTCCCGCTGGACCGCGTGGCGATCGAGTATCTGCGGCTGTCGGGCCGCGACGAGCACCGCATCCGCCTGGTCGAGGCCTATGCCAAGGCGCAGGGCATGTGGCGCGACACGGCGACGCCCGACCCGGTGTTCACCGATACGCTGACGCTCGACCTCTCGACCGTCGTGCCCTCGCTCGCCGGTCCGAAGCGCCCGCAGGACCGCGTCGCGCTGTCCAAGGCGTCGGATGCGTTCAAGGCCGAGCTGACCAAGGGCCTGGGCGTCGCCGCCAACGACGCAGGCACGCGCGCCCGCGTCGCCGGCACCAATTACGAGATCGGCCACGGCGACGTGGTGATCGCGGCGATCACCTCCTGCACCAACACGTCCAACCCGGGCGTGCTGATCGCCGCCGGCCTCGTCGCGCGCAAGGCGCGCGCGCTCGGCCTGACGTCGAAGCCGTGGGTCAAGACCTCGCTCGCGCCGGGCTCGCAGGTGGTGACCGACTATCTGGACAAGTCCGGCCTGTCCGCCGATCTCGACGCGCTCGGCTTCCAGACCGTCGGCTATGGCTGCACCACCTGCATCGGCAATTCCGGCCCGCTCGACGACGCGATCGCCGACGCGATCGAGGACAACAAGCTGGTCGCCGTCTCCGTCCTGTCGGGCAACCGCAACTTCGAGGGGCGCGTGCATCCGAACGTGCGCGCCAACTACCTCGCCTCGCCGCCGCTGGTCGTGGCCTACGCCCTGCTCGGCACCATGACGCAGGACATCACCACCGCGCCGCTCGGCACCGGGCGCGACGGCAATCCGGTCTATCTGCGCGACATCTGGCCGACCAACAAGGAAATCGCCGAGGTCGTCGCCAGCAGCGTCACGCGCGAACAGTTCGTCCGCCGCTACGGCGAGGTGTTCAAGGGCGACCGTCACTGGCAGGCGATCGAGGTCGAGGCCGGCAGCGGCACCTATCGCTGGAACGACGGCTCGACCTACGTGAAGAACCCGCCCTATTTCGAGGGCATCACGATGGAGCCGAAGCCGATCGGCGACATCACTGGCGCGCGCATACTGGCGGTGCTGGGCGACAACATCACCACCGATCACATCAGCCCGGCGGGATCGATCAAGAAAAGCTCGCCGGCCGGCGAATACCTGCTGCAGCGGCAGATCGGACAGGCCGACTTCAACAGCTACGGCGCGCGGCGCGGCAATCATGAGATCATGATGCGCGGCACCTTCGCCAACATCCGCATCCGTAACGAAATGGTGCCGGGCGTGGAGGGCGGGATGACCGCGCTGCAGCCGGGCGGCGCGCAGATGCCGATCTATGACGCGGCGATGGCCTATCAGAAGGCGGGCACGCCGCTGGTCATCTTCGCCGGCCGCGAATACGGCATGGGCTCCTCGCGCGACTGGGCGGCGAAGGGGACGATGCTGCTGGGCGTCAAGGCGGTGATCGTCGAGAGCTTCGAGCGCATCCACCGCTCGAACCTGGTCGGGATGGGCGTGCTGCCGCTGACGTTCAAGGACGGCATGACGCGCCAGAGCCTCGGCATCACCGGCGCGGAGACGATCGACGTCGTCGGGATCGAGGCGCTGACGCCCGGCATGGATCTGACGCTGGTGATCCACCGCCCGGACGGCAAGACCGACACGGTGCCGGTGAAGTGCCGCGTCGATACCGCCGACGAGGTGAACTACTACCGTCACGGCGGCATCCTGCATTACGTGCTGCGGGGCATGGCCCGCGCGGCCTGACCGCGCCGCCTCGTCCGGGGACACGATGGACGGCGCGGACGGGGTAGGGCAGTCCCCCGCCCCGGCCGCGCCCGCGCGGCTGCCGCTCGGCCACCGGCTGCTGCGCG
>NZ_BANB01000199.1 GCF_000964365.1 Acidisphaera rubrifaciens HS-AP3
GCGGGGCGCATGACGCGCGAGGAGGCCTTCGCGGTGCTCGGGCTGCCGCCCGGCGCGGCGCCGGAGGCGATCCGGGCCGCGCATCGGCGGCTGATGCGGGCGGCCCATCCCGACAGCGGCGGCAGCGACTGGATCGCCTCACGCATCAATCAGGCGCGCGACGTCCTGCTCGGCTGAACCGGCCCGGCCGTGCCGCGTTGGCGTGACAGCGCCGCCTTGCCGGGCGGCGGGGCGGCGTGTCAGGGTCTGGCGACGCGACGCCCGCCGATCACGAGGAATCCCAGTTTGCCCAAGCCATTGCGCAAGGCTGTGCTGCCGGTCGCAGGACTCGGCACCCGCTTCCTCCCGGCGACCAAGGCGATCGCCAAGGAAATGCTGCCGGTCGTCGACAAGCCCCTGATCCAGTATGCGATCGAAGAGGCGCGCGCGGCCGGCATCGAGCAGTTCTGCATGGTGACCGGACGCGGCAAGACCGCGCTGGTGGAACACTTCGACATCGCCTTCGAGCTGGAGGCGACGTTGCGTGAGCGCGGCAAGACCGAGGCGCTGGCGGCGCTGTCCGTGACCTCGGTCGAGCCGGGGTCGATGGTGACGGTGCGTCAGCAGGTGCCGCTCGGTCTCGGGCATGCGATCTGGTGCGCCCGCGCCTTCATCGGCGACGACCCGTTCGCGATCATGCTGCCCGACGATCTGGTGCTGTCCGACACCCCCTGTCTCAAGCAACTGGCGGATGCCTATGCGCAGACCGGCGGCAACGTGGTCGCCGTCGTCGAGGTGCCGCCGGAGCAAACCAACCGTTACGGCATCCTGCGCACCGGCGCCGATGACGGGCGGCTGGTGGAGGTGACGGGGCTGGTCGAAAAGCCCGCGCCGGCCGATGCGCCGTCGAACCTGTCGATTATCGGCCGATATGTGCTGATGCCGGAAGTGATCGGCGAGCTGGCGCGCATGGAACGGGGCGCCGGCGGCGAGGTACAACTGACGGACGGCATGGCGGGGCTGATCGGCCGGCAGCCGTTTCACGGTCTGCGCTATGAAGGCCGCCGGTTTGACTGCGGCGACAAGGTCGGGTTTCTGGAAGCGCAGCTTGCCTTCGCGCTGCGTCGGCCTGATCTCGCGCCGGCGGTGCGCGCGTTCCTCAAAGATTACTGTTAGGCGGATGGCATGAGTTTCCGGCACGCGTTCGATCCGACTGTCCTGCGTGAATACGATATCCGCGGCATCGTCGGGCGCACGCTGCATCCCGCGGACGCCTTCGCGATCGGGCGGACCTTCGGCAGCATCGTCGCCCGCAACGGCGGCTCGCGCGTGTTCGTGGGCTATGACGGGCGCCTGTCCAGCCCGGACCTGGAACCGAAGCTGGTCGAGGGGCTGATGGCGAGCGGGATGACCGTGGTGCGGATCGGCCGCGGTCCCACCCCGATGCTGTATTTCGCCGCGACCGTGCACGAGGCGGACGGGGCGGTGATGGTCACCGGCAGCCACAACCCGCCGGACTATAACGGCTTCAAGATGATGCTCGGACGCAAGCCGTTCTATGGCAGCGCGATCGCGGCCCTCGGGCACGCGGCCGCCGCCGGCGACGTGGTGGACGAGGCGACCGGCCAGCAGTCGCACATGGATGTGTGCAAGGACTATGTCGCCCGCCTGCTTGCCGACTGGGACGGCGGCGACCGGATGCTCAAGGTCGTCTGGGACAACGGCAACGGCGCGGCGGGCGAGGTGCTGGAGCGGCTGGTGGCCGGCCTGCCGGGCGAGCACATCGTGCTGAACGGCACCATCGACGGCCGCTTTCCCGCCCACCATCCCGATCCGACGGTCGTGCAGAACCTGCAGCAGCTGATCGCCGCCGTCCGGGCGGAGGGCGCGGATATCGGCGTGGCGTTCGACGGGGACGCGGACCGCATCGGCTGCGTCGACGATCAGGGCGTGCCGCTGTTCGGCGATCAGCTTCTGGTCGTGCTCGGGCGCGACGTGCTGCGTGACCGGCCGGGAGCCACGATCATCGCCGACGTGAAGGCGAGCCAGGTGCTGTTCGACGAGATCAAGGTAGCGGGCGGCAACCCGCTGATGTGGAAGACCGGCCACAGCCTGATCAAGGCGAAGATGGCGGAGACGGGCGCGCCGCTCGCCGGCGAGATGTCGGGGCACATCTTCTTCGCCGACAAATGGTACGGTTTCGACGATGCGTTGTACGCGGCGGTCCGCGTGCTGGGGATCATCGCGCGCCTCGACAGCCCGCTGTCGACGGTGCGCCGCGCCCTGCCGCAGGTGGTCAACACGCCGGAGCTGCGGTTCGACTGCGACGAGGCGCGCAAATTCGCGGTGATCGAGGAAGTCGCCGGCCGGCTGCGCGAGGCGGGCGCGCAGGTGGCGGAGACCGACGGCGTGCGCGTGCTGACCGAGGACGGGTGGTGGCTGCTGCGCGCATCGAACACCCAGGCGGTGCTGGTCGCGCGCGCGGAATCCAAGACCGAGGCCGGGCTGGAGCGGCTGAAGGCGTCGCTGGTCGAGCAGCTTGCGGCCTCCGGCCTCGCCGCGCCGGATTTCTCCGGCGCCAACGCGGGCCACTGACGCCGACCCGCCGGGCGCCCGGCCCCGGGGAGCCCCGTCGCGAGGGGTGGGGCTAGGCTTTCACCATCTTGCAGCCGCCATCGGCCATCGGGCGGAATGCCCTGTCGCCGGGGGTGGTGGCGAGCAGCTTCCAGATATCGTGCTTGCCCTTGCTCTCGCCGGGGGCATTCACCTCGAAGAGATAGGCATCGTGGATGCACCGGCCGTCGGCGCGGATCATGCCGTGGCCGAAGCAGTCGTCATCGGTCGGCAGCTTCTTCATCATGTTGACCGTGGCAAGCCCCGACGCCTTGGCCTGCGCGACGCCGAGCGCCTTGGCCGCCTTGAGATAGTGCAGGGTGCCGGCGTAGTCGCTCGCCTGGATTTCGTTCGGCCAGAGCCCGGGCGACGCCGCCTGCAACCGCTTGACGAAGGCGCGGGTACGGTCGTTGAGGTCCCAGTAGAAGGTCGAGGTCAGCACCAGCCCCTTCGCCGTTTCCAGCCCGAGCGCCTGCACGTCGGTGGTGAAGACGACCATGCCGGCCAGTTTCTGCCCATGCTCGACGAGCCCGAACTCGTGTGCCTGCTTGACGCAGTTCACGAAGTCGCCGCCGGCGTTGCAGAAGGCCACGACCTTGGCGCCGCTCGACTGCGCCTGCACGAGCTGGGCGGAGAAATCGGTGGTGGCGGGGAACGGATAGACGACGGAGCCGATCACCTTGCCGCCGCCAGCCTCGACCGCCTGCGTCAGGTCACGCTGCAGGTTGTGGCCGAACACGTAGTCGGCGGTGATGCAGAACCAAGTGGTGCCCCCCGCGCGCGTCATCGCCCCGCCGGTGGAGTGCGTCTCCTCCCACGTGTCATAGGGCCAGTGCACGAAGTTCGGCGAGCAGTTCTTGCCGGTCAGGTCCGCCGAGACGGCGCCGGTGTTGACGTGAACCTTGTTCTTCTCACGCGCAAGATTGGCGATGGCGCCGGCGATCGCGCTGTTGTTGCAGTTGGTTATGACATCGACGCCGCCGCGGTCGAACCATTCGCGCCCGATGCTGACGGCGACGTCCGGCTTGTTCTGATGGTCCCCGGCCACGACCTCGACGGCGATGTCGGGATTGGCCGCCATGAACTCAGCCGCCGCCTGTTTCGTGCAGGTGATGCTGCCCTCGCCCGCGTCGTCGCGGTACTGACCCGACAGGTCGGTGAGGACCCCCACCTTCAGCGTCGGCTTCGTGGCCGCGCGGGCGCGGGGCACGGCCACCGCGCCGGCGGCGACGAGCGTGGACGCGATGAAGGTGCGGCGGGTCGGTTGCATGCTGGTCCCTCGACATCGGGGCGGCGGCGGCGCGCGCCCGGAACCGGGTCGTAGGACAAAGATATGTCAGCGGCAACCTGCGCCGGCCGCCTGCCAAACCTGCCGCGGGCGCAACGGACGATAGCAAAAAGAATGGGGAGCGAACGGAAGCGCCGGCAGGCCGTTTCGTATGCGACGAAGCGGCCTGCCGCGCCGCGGCTATTCCTCGCCTTCGTCGGCGGCGGTCTCGGGCTTCGGACCGCTGTCCTGGCCCTTGGCAGCCGGATCGCGATCGACGAGTTCGATCACCGCCATGCTCGCCGCGTCGCCATAGCGGATGCCGGCCTTCAGCACACGGCAATACCCGCCGGGCCGCGCCTTGTAGCGGTCGGCCAGCGTGCCGAAGAGCTTGGCGACGATGGTGTCGTCACGCAGCTGGGCATAGGCCTGCCTGCGGGCGTGCAGCCCGCCGCGCTTGCCGAGCGTGATGAGCTTCTCGGCGACCGGCCGAAGCTCCTTGGCTTTCGGCAGGGTCGTGGTGATCTGCTCGTGCTTCAGCAGCGCGACCGCCATGTTGCGGAACATCGCCTGCCGATGGCTGGAGGTGACGCCGAGCTTCCGCCCGGCCATTCCGTGACGCATGTCCCTGACCCCTTAGAACGGCTCTTCCAGCCGCTTTGCCAGATCCTCGATATTCTCCGGCGGCCAGCCGGCGACCGTCATGCCGAGCGACAGGCCCATCGAGGACAGGACTTCCTTGATCTCGTTCAGCGACTTGCGGCCGAAGTTCGGCGTCCGGAGCATTTCCTGCTCGGTCTTCTGCACGAGATCGCCGATATAGACGATGTTGTCGTTCTTCAGGCAGTTCGCGCTGCGGACCGACAGTTCGAGCTCGTCCACCTTGCGCAACAGGTTGCGGTTGAACGGCAGATCGTCCTGCGGTTCCTCGGTGCGGAGCTGCTGCGGCTCGTCGAAGTTGATGAAGAGCTGCAGCTGGTCCTGGAGGATGCGCGCCGCCAGGGCGACGCTGTCCTCCGGCGTCACCGCGCCGTTGGTCTCCACCGTCAGCAGCAGGCGGTCATAGTTGGTCACCTGCCCGACGCGGGTGGGCTCGACCTTGTAGGACACCCGGCGGACGGGCGAGTAGATGCTGTCGACCGGTACGAGACCGATCGGCGCGTCCTCGGGCCGGTTCTCGGACGCGGGCACATAGCCCTTGCCGACGTTGACGGTGAACTCCATCCCGAACTTCACCCCGTCATCCAGGGTGCACAGCACGAGGTCGGGGTTCATGATGTCGATGTCGTGGCCGGTCTGTATCTGACCGGCACGCACCTCGCCCGGGCCGGTCGCCGTCAGCGACATGCGCTTCGGCCCCTCGCCGTGCATGCGCAGGGCGAGCTGCTTGACGTTCAGCACGATGTCGGTGACGTCCTCGCGGACGCCGGGGATGCTGCTGAACTCGTGCAGGACGCCGTCGATCTGCACGGCGGTCACCGCGGCGCCCTGCAGCGACGACAGCAGCACGCGGCGGATGGCGTTGCCGAGCGTCATGCCGAAGCCGCGCTCCAGCGGCTCCGCGATCACGGTCGCCGTGCGGCTGGGATCGGCACCCGGCTCGACCTCAAGCTTTTCGGGCTTGATGAGGGACTGCCAGTTGCGCTGGAGTGCGGCACTCAATCTCATTGCATATACGCACGCATCGGCCCGGGAATCCCCCGCGCCGGCGTCGCGTCTCCCTGCTGTTCAGACCCGACGGCGCTTGCGCGGACGGCAACCGTTGTGCGGGATCGGCGTCATGTCGCGGATCGCCGTGATGGCGAAGCCGACCGCCTGCAAGGCACGCAGCGCGCTCTCACGCCCGGAGCCGGGGCCGCTCACCTCGATCTCGAGCGTCTCCATGCCGTGCTCGCGCGCCTTCTTGCCGGCATCCTCGGCCGCCACCTGCGCCGCATAGGGCGTCGACTTTCGGCTGCCCTTGAAGCCCTGGCTGCCGGCCGACGACCACGCGATCGCGTTGCCCTGGGCGTCGGTAATGGTGATCATCGTGTTGTTGAAGGACGCGAGAACATGGGCGACGCCCGACGTGATGTTCTTCCGTTCCTTCCGGCGCATGCGCGTCGTGGCTGTCGCGGCTCTCGCCATAGGTCTGACTGTCCTCGTCTCGAAATCTGCTGATGGGACGGCGGCAGGGTCCGCGCGGACCCTACTTCGTCACCTTCTTCTTGCCGGCGATCGCGACCGCCTTGCCCTTGCGGGTGCGGGCGTTCGTGTGGGTCCGCTGACCACGCACCGGCAGGCCGCGGCGATGGCGCAGGCCGCGATAGCAGCCGAGATCCATCAGACGCTTGATGTTCATCGCAACTTCACGCCGGAGGTCACCCTCCACGCGATAGTCGCGATCCACCATCTCACGGATGCGGAGGATTTCCTCGTCCGTCAGCTGGTTCACCCGCCGGTCGTCCGGGATCCCGAGCTTGGTGCAGATTTCCTGCGCCTTTGCCGGCCCGATGCCATAGATGTAGCGCAGGCTGATGGTCACCCGCTTGTTCGTGGGTATGTTCACCCCGGCAATACGCGCCACGCAGAGCCTCTCCTGTGCGCAGGGGACTGACCACGGCATAGGTGCCTGGCCCGATCACTCCCGCGAATGACAGCAAGCGGTGCCCGCTCAGGCGGGTCACCGGGAGCGCGGATGTAGCCGCGCTTGCCCGGCGGAGTCAATGCGCTGGCTTCAAATCAGCGTGAAAGCCTGCTCAGCGTCTGCTCGATGGATGCGGTCACCGCGTCGATGTCCGCCATCCCGTCCACCGCATGATAGACGCCGGCGGCCTGGTAATGCGGGATGATCGGGGCGGTCTGGCGGTGATAGGCCTCCAGCCGGGTCTTGACCGTCTCGCGATTGTCGTCCGGCCGGCGGGTGAAGTCATGGCCGCCGCAGACGTCGCAGGTCCCGGCGACCTTCGGCGGATGGAAGGTATCGTGGTAGCCGGCGCCGCACTTCGCGCAGGTGAAGCGCCCGGCGATGCGGTCCACGAGAGCCGCGTCGTCCACCGCGAGTTCGATCACGGCATCCAGGGTCAGCCGCTTTTCGGCCAGCAGCCGGTCGAGCGCCTGCGCCTGCGGCACGGTGCGCGGGAAGCCGTCGAGGATGAAGCCGCGGGCGCAGTCCGGCTGTTCGACCCGGCCGCCGAGCATGGCGATGATGATCTCGTCGGACACGAGGGCGCCCGACTCCATCACGGCCTTGGCCTTCCGCCCGATCGGCGTGCCGGCGGCCACCTCCGCGCGCAGCATGTCGCCGGTCGAGATCTGGGCGATGCCGTGCTTGTCCTGCAGACGCTTGGCCTGCGTGCCTTTGCCCGCGCCGGGCGGTCCTAGAAGAATGAGATTCATCGGCTTTTGACGGCAGGACGCCCCTTCACGCGCGCCTTACGGATCAGTCCCTCGTACTGGTGCGCAAGCAGGTGGGACTGGATTTGGGTCACGGTATCCATGGTGACCGACACGATGATCAGCAGGCTGGTGCCGCCGAAGTAGAACGGCACCGAATAACGGCTCATCAGGATTTCCGGCAGCATGCAGACGGCCACGAGATACAGGGCGCCCACGGTCGTCAGCCGGGTCAGGATGTAGTCGAAATACTCGGCCGTCGCGCTGCCCGGTCGGTATCCGGGGACGAAGCCGCCATATTTCTTCAGGTTGTCCGCCGTCTCCTGCGGGTTGAACACGACCGCCGTATAGAAGTAGCTGAAGAAGATGATCATGAACGCATACAGCGCCATGTAGAGCGGACGGCCATGCGCGAGCTGCCCGGCGATGGTGCTGAGCCACGCGGGGCCGCCGGTGGCGAACCCGGCGATGGTCGCGGGGACCAGCAGGATCGAGCTGGCGAAGATCGGCGGGATCACGCCGGAGGTGTTGATCTTCAGCGGCATGTGGGTCGAGTCGCCGCCGAACATGCGGGTGCCGACCTGTCGCTTCGGATACTGGATCGGCACCCGGCGTTGGGCCTGTTCGATGTAGACGATGCCGGCGATGACGCCGATGGCGATGACCAGGAACGCTACCAGGAAGATCGGGCTCAGGGCGCCGGTGCGCGCCATGTCGAGCATGCTGGCGAGCGCGTGGGGCAGGTTGGCCACGATGCCCGCGAAGATGATGAGGCTGGTGCCGTTGCCCACGCCGCGGGCGGTGATCTGCTCACCGATCCACATCAGGAACATGGTGCCGCCGACCAGCGTCACGACGCAGGAAATCCGGAAGAACCAGCCCGGGTCGATCACGGCCGCGCCAAACGAGCCGTGCATGTTCTCGAGACCGAAGGAAATGCCGTAGGCCTGGAAGGTGGCGATCAGCACCGTGAGATAGCGGGTGTACTGATTCATCTTCTTCCGCCCGCTCTCCCCCTCCTTTTTGAGGGACTCGAGCGACGGGATGGCCGAGGTCATCAGCTGGATGATGATGCTGGCGCTGATGTAGGGCATGATGTTCAGCGCGAACACGGTCATGCGGCCCAGCGCGCCGCCCGTGAACATGTCGAACATGCCCAGGATGCCGCCGCCGTGCTGGTTGAGCATCTCGCCCATCACCGCCGCGTCGACGCCCGGCACCGGGATATAGGTCCCGATACGGAAGACGATCAGCGCACCCAGGGTGAACCAGATGCGCTTCTTGAGCTCGGTCGCCTTGGACAGCGTGCCGAGGTTGAGATTAGCCGCAAGTTGCTCGGCCGCAGAGGCCATCGGACGTCCCCGGTTCTGACCTTGGCCGCAATGTAGTCATTCGCCGGCCGCCCTGCAAAACCGGACGGCCGGCCGGGGCGCCTCAGTTGGCGGCCGCCCCATCCTCGGGCGCCGCCGGCGCGGCCGTGGTGGTCACGCTGCCGCCGGCCGCCTGCACCG
>NZ_BANB01000198.1 GCF_000964365.1 Acidisphaera rubrifaciens HS-AP3
CTTTCCGAAGATCCAGACCGACCTGATCGTGACCGGCAAGGTTCGCTATGTGTTTGGGGACTATCCGCTCGATCAGCTCGCGCTGAACGCCGCCATGCTGGCGCGCGCGCTGCCGGCCGAACGATATGAACCCTTTATTTTGTCCCTGTTTGCAAGCCAGTATAACTGGGCCTTCAACCGGGAAGCGAACGTGACCGAGGAGTTGTTCAAGCGTGCCGCCCTGGCCGGGATGGACCGGGCGACGTTCGACGCCACCCTCGCGGACAAGGCCTTCCGCAACTGGATGATCCAGCAGCAGGCCGAGAACGAGGCGAAGTATCAGATCGACTCGACTCCGACCTTCATCATCAACGGCCGCAAGGCGGCGGGCGAGATGAGCTACGACGCCTTCGACAAGCTGGTGGCCGCCACCGGCTGAACCGCGCCACGACCGGAAGGGAGACACCTTGCCCGCACGCTTCGCCCGCCTGCGCATCGCCGGGTTCAAGAGCTTCGCCGAACCGGTGTCGCTGGAGATCATGCCGGGGCTGACCGGCATCGTCGGGCCGAACGGGTGCGGCAAGTCCAACGTCGTGGACGCGCTGCGCTGGGCGATGGGCGAGACCTCGGCGCGCAGCCTGCGCGGCGGCGAGATGGATGACGTCATCTTCGCCGGCACGCAGAACCGCCCGTCGCGCAACATCGCCGAGGTGACGCTGTCGCTGGAGGAGGCGGAGGGCATCGCCCCGCCGCCGCACGACACGCAGCCGGAACTGGAGATCAGCCGCCGGATCGAGCGCGGCTCCGGCAGCACCTATCGCGTCAACGGGCGCGAGGTGCGGGCGCGCGACGTGCAGACGCTGTTCGCCGACCTCGCCAGCGGGGCGCAGTCCTCGGCGATGGTCGGGCAGGGCCGCGTGGGCGCCGTGGTCAACGCCCGGCCCGAGCAGCGGCGGATGATCCTGGAGGAAGCGGCCGGCATCACCGGGCTGCACGCCCGCCGCCACGAGGCGGAACTCAAGCTGCGCGCCGCCGAGACTAACCTCGCCCGCGCCGAGGATCTGCGCGGCCAGCTCGAAGGCCAGCTCACCGGCCTGAAGCGGCAGGCGCGGCAGGCCAGCCGCTATCGCAACATCTCCGGCGCGATCCGCGACGCCGAGGCGGAATTGCTGTCGATCCAGCGCGCCCGCGCCGAAGCCGCGCGGACACAGGCGGACGCGGCGCACGCCGCGGCGCAGGCCGCCGTGGCGGAGGCCGAGGCC
>NZ_BANB01000197.1 GCF_000964365.1 Acidisphaera rubrifaciens HS-AP3
CTGCCGATTCACTCAGAAGGGCTACCGCTCTAGATAATCGTTCGGCTCATCGTCGGACCCGACATTCCCGGCATTTTCTGCCGCTGCCCTACCCCTCCGCTTCGGCGCGCCGCATCTCCAGCGTCAGCCATTCGTCCTCCGCCGCGGCGAGGGCCGCCTGGGCGTCGGCGAGGCGGCGGGTCGTGTCGGTGAAGGCGGCCGGGTCGCGGGTGTAGAGATCGCCTGTTTCCAGCGCGCGGCTCAGTTTCGCGATGTCCGACTCGAGGGCGGCGATGCGGTCGGGAAGCTGTTGCAGGCGGTGCCGCTCCTTGAAACTGAGGCGCGGACGTTCCGCCGTCGTCGGGCGCACGGGCGCCGGGCGCGGGGCGACGGGACGGGACGCCGCCGCGCGGCC
>NZ_BANB01000196.1 GCF_000964365.1 Acidisphaera rubrifaciens HS-AP3
CGGGCGGAACAGGCGCTCCGGACTGAAACGGCCGGCGGTGAGGCGGTGGGCTTGGATCATGCTGCGGCGCAGCATAGACCCGGCGGCGCGGCCGGTCGATGCCGGCCCGGCCGGGGGGCCGGGCGGCGGGACGAAGGGGCGGCGGCGCCGCTAGAGGTCAAGCTTCAGCAGGGCACCCAGTTCGCCGATGATGCCCCGCCGGAACAGCAGCACGCAGACGATGAACACCGCCCCCTGTGTCACCGTGACCCAGGCGCCGAACGGGGCGAGGTAATTCTCCATCGCCTTGACCAGCAGCGCGCCGGTGACGGGGCCGAAGATGGTGCCGAGGCCGCCGAGCAGCGTCATCAGCACGACGTCGCCCGAGGTGGTATAGAGCACGTCCGTCAGGGTCGCGATGCCGAACACCAGCGCCTTCAGCCCGCCTGCGACGCCCGCGAGGCCGGCGGAGAGGACGAAGGCGATCAGCTTGTAATCGTCCGTGCGGTAGCCGAGCGAGGTGGCGCGCGGCTCGTTCTCGCGGATGGATTTGAGCACCCAGCCGAACGGCGAGTGCACGATGCGGTGGATCAGCAGGAAGCCCGCGAGGAAGATCACGGCAACGAAGATATACATCGCGCGGTCGTCGTTGAGGCTGATGACGCCGAACAGCGGCGCGCGGGGCACCTGCTGGATGCCGTCCTCGCCGCCGGTGAACGGCGCCTCGACGCAGAAGAAATACACCATCTGCGCCAGCGCCAGCGTGATCATGGCGAAATAGATCCCCTGTCGCCGTATCGCCAGCCAGCCGAGCACGAGGCCGAGGCCGGCGCCGGTCAGGCCGCCGAGCAGCAGCGACAGCTCCGCCGACAGGCCCCACGTCTTGGCGGTCCAGGCGGTGACATAGGCGCCCATGCCGAAGAACGCGGCGTGGCCGAAGGACAGCAGCCCGACATAGCCGATCAGCAGGTTGAACGCGCAGGCGAACAGCGCCGCCGCCAGCACGTTCATCAGGAACACCGGATAGAGCACCAGCGGCGCCACGACGATGGCGACGACCAGCACCAGCAGGCCCACGAGCTGCGGGCGGGTGTAGCCGCCGCGCCCGGCGCGCGCGGCGGTGCCGGTGGCGGAGGAGGTGATGACGCTCATTGCTCAGGCCGCCTTTCCGAACAGGCCGCGCGGCTTGGCCAGCAGGATGATCACCATGACCAGGAAGATGACCGCGCCGGAGCCCTCGGGATAGAGCACCTTGGTCAGACCCTCGATCACGCCGAGCATGAAGCCGGTGATGACCGAGCCGATGATCGAGCCCATGCCGCCGATCACCACCACGGCGAACACCACGTTGATGATGCTCGATCCCATGTTCGGGTTGACGGAGTAGATCGGCGCCGCGAGCACGCCCGCCAGCGCGGCGAGCGCGACGCCGCCGGCATAGGTCAGGGTGATCAGGCGCGGCACGTTGACGCCGAAGGCCTGCACCAGCGCCGGATTTTCCGTCGCCGCTCGCAGCCGCGCGCCGAGCGACGTTTTCTCGATCAGGATCCAGGTGGCAAGGCAGACCACGAGCGCCACCGCCACCACCCAGCCGCGGTAGTTCGGCATGTACATGAAGCCGAGATTGGTCGCCCCCTCCAGCGCCGCGGGCGGCGAATAGGGCATGCCGGAGCTGCCGTAGGCGTTGCGGAACAGCCCCTCGATCACCAGCGCGAGGCCGAAGGTCAGCAGCAGGCCATAGAGGTGGTCGAGCTTGTAGAGCCGGCTGATCACCGTCTTCTCCAGCAGCAGGCCGAGGAAGCCGACGATCAGCGGCGCCAGGATCAGCGACGGGAAGTAGCCGATGCCCAGGTAATTCGCGAGCATCCAGGTAGCGAAGGCGCCCATCATGAACATCGCGCCGTGCGCGAAGTTGATGATGTTGAGCATGCCGAAGATGATCGCGAGGCCGAGCGAAAGCATCGCATAGAAGGCGCCGTTCTGCAGGCCCAGCACCAGCTGGCTGAGCCAGGCCGCGAGCGGCCGGCCAAGGATCATCATCATCGCGTCAGCTCTTGATCATCTTGCAGTGTTCCCCCGCGAGCGGCGGGGCCGCCTCGTCCGCCGGCGTCGTCGCCTTGAGCGTGTAGTAGTCCCACTGCCCCTTGCTCTCCGACGGTTTCTTCACCTCGAACAGATAGGCCGGGCACAGCAGGC
>NZ_BANB01000195.1 GCF_000964365.1 Acidisphaera rubrifaciens HS-AP3
GGGGCCGTGCTGCCGCTGCCGCCGGTGCCGCCGCGACTCGCTTCCATCGCGCCGCCCACCGGTGCCGCGATCGCACCGCGCCGCCCGCCGCGCGCGACCATCTTCCGCACGCTGCGCGAGACGAAGGCGAAGAGCCAGCCGGCGTCCTGACCGGGGCAGGCCGCCCGAACCGGCCAAACCGACACCGCGCGCCCACTTCCGCACGGCCTAAAGTCGCATAACGAATATTATGGAAATTCATACTGGTCCGAGACGGCCGCCCATGGAATGCCAGCCCAACACCCGCGCGCCGTGATTCGCTGCGCCTCGGTGCCCACCTGATGCGCGTTCCTTCCGGAGACCCACCCCCATGACCACCGCTATCGCCACCGGACGCTTCGACGTCATGCGGATTGCAGCCACGCTGCCAGCCACCGCTGAGACATTGCTGGTCGATTACCGCCTGACCGATGAGCCGTCCGCCAGCGCGCGCATCTTCCGCGTCTATCGTCCGACCCCGCCGCACTACCACGCAACCTGCGACGAATACCTCTACGTGCTCCAGGGCCGCGGCACGTTCTGGATGGGCACGCCCGCCGATACGGCCGCGTTCGAACCCGGCCAGCTTCTGTTCTTCCGCCGCAATACGGTGCACGCCATCCCGACCTTGCTGGATGAGCCGGTCGTCTTCCTGTCGGTCGACACGCCGCGGCGCGACCCGCGCGACATCATTTTCGTCAACCCCGCGGACGGCACGCCAGACAGCTTCATCCGTGCCCGCGACGCCTGAGCGCCGGGCACGGCGCCGCCCATGTCGGACGGCGCCGCCGGATCAGACCGAGCGGACCTCCGGCTGGTTCGGCTCCACCGCCTGGTAGTTCACCGGCGCGATGCCGCAGATGGCGATGACCGCCGGCGCCGGCTCGCCGCGCTTCACGCCGTCATAATGCGGCGTGTGGGCGATGCGGTGGACGAAGGTGCCGGCCGGCACCGGCACGGTGCGTCCGGGATCGAAATCGGCGCCGCTGTTGATCCACCACGTGCCGGACACCACGACGCAGAGCCGGTCGGTGTCGTACATGTGCGGCGCGCTCATGTAGCCGGGCCACCAGCGGACGAGCACGTAATACAGGCCCTGACCGGTCGTCGCGCCGAATAGCGGCGCCTGCTCGAGACTGTTCGGCGGATCGGTCGGCCGGCGATGCCACGGGATGTCCGGCGGCAGCGTGTATTGCGTTTCGCTGCGGTCGATCGGGCTGGCCATGCCCGACCGCGCCAGCAGCAGCGGCGCCATCGCGCCGAGCAGCCCCAGCAATTCGCGCCGCGGCGCCGCGTTTGGTGTCATTCGACGGTCCTCCCTGCGGCCGGTCAGGGGGGCATCCCCTCCAGCACGAGACCATCGTACCCCGGCTCGATCCCCGGCGGCAGATGCGCGCGCAGCCAGCCCCAGTCCATGTCCGTGCCCATGTGCGTCAGCACCGTCCGCCGCGCCCCGATCCGCCGCGCCCAGTCGATCGCGAGGTCCAGATGCGCGTGCGTCTTATGCGCCGGCCCGCGCTGGAAGCAGCCAACCACCCAGGTATCCACCCCCGCCAGCGTGGCGAACGCCGCCTCGTCCAGCCGCACCACGTCGGTCGAATAGCCGAACCCGCCGATCCGCAGGCCGAGCGTGTGCATCAGCCCGTGGTCCTGATCGAAGGTCCGCACCGCGAGCCCCGCGGCAGGCACCGTATCGCCCGGCTCGATGGCGTGCGGCACCAGCACCGGACGGTAGAAATTGGGCGGCGTCCAGGGGCGGAACGCATAGTCGAACCGCCGTTCCAGCTCCTTCAGCGTGCGCCCGGTCGCGTAGGCGTCGAGCGGCCGGCCGGCGATGCGGTTGAGGATGCGGACGTCATCCAGCCCGGTGATGTGGTCGGCATGCGCATGGGTGAACAGGATCGCGTCCACACGCGGGATACGGCACGCCAGCAGCTGGTCGCGCATGTCGGGCCCGGTATCGACGAGCAGCGTGCCCCCCTCGCCCGTCACCGCTATGCTGGACCGGGTACGGCGGTTGCGCGGCTCGGCCGGGTCGCAGGCGCCCCAGTCGCCGCTGCCGTCCGCGCCGCCGATCATCGGCACCCCGGCGGAGGCGCCGGTGCCGAGCAGGACGACCCGCACGCCGCTCAGGCCGCCGCGCGGCGGAACAGGCGGCGGAAATTGGCCGTGGTCTGCGCCGCCAGCGCCTCCGGCGTCATGCCGCGCACCTCCGCCAGCTTGCGGGCCGTGTGCGCCGTCCAGCCCGGCTCGTTGCGCTTGCCGCGATGCGGGACGGGGGCGAGATAGGGCGCGTCGGTCTCCACCAGCAGACGTTCGATCGGAAGATCGCGCGCTATCTCGCGCAATTCGCTGGATTTCGGAAAGGTCAGGATGCCGGAGAAGCTGACATAGCCGCCCAGCGCCACCCCCGCCTCCGCCAGCGCGCGGCCGGAGCTGAAACAATGCAGCAGGAAGTCGAACGGCCCGCCCGCCGCCGTCTCCTCACGCAGGATCGCCGCCACGTCGTCGTCGGCGTCGCGGGCGTGGATGACCAGCGGCACCTCGGCCAGACGTGCGGCGCGTATCTGCGCGCGGAACGACGCCGCCTGCACGTCGCGCGGGGCGTGGTCGTAGAAGTAATCCAGCCCCGCCTCCCCGATGCCGACCACGCCCGGCGCATCGGTCATCGCGGCGAGCGCGGCGGGGTCCGGCACGTCCTCCTCCGCCGCGTAATGCGGATGGATGCCGACGGTGCGCCAGACGCCGGGATGCGCTTCGGCGATCGCGGCCAGCAGCGGCGCCTGCGACAGTTTCGTGCTGATCGTGACCACCTCGCCCACGCCCGCGTCGCGCGCGCGCGCCAGCACGTCGGCAATCTCCGCGCGGTCCCAGTGGTCGAGATGGCAATGGCTGTCGATCAGCATCAGGGATAGCTCACCGTGAGTTGGCGGCCCGGCACCGGCGCGGGCGGCTGGCCGGCGGCGATCGCCGCCATGTCGGCGACCGACAGCGGCGGATCGAACCGCCCTTCGACCGTCAGCGTCGGGCGCGGATGCGGCATGTCGGTGATGAACTGCACCAGGGCGGCGATGCTCGCATTCGGCACGCCCATGCGGCCGAGCGTCGCCATCAAGTAGAGCACGGCGACCGGCTTCATCTCCGCCACCCGCGCCGCCGGATCGGGCGCGCCCGCCAGCAGCCAGCCGGCGAGCGGGGGCACCACGAAGGCCTCGACCAGCCCGTCATTGGCGAGCCGCAGCGACAGGCGCCGCAGCCGGATGCCCGAAGCGGCGGCCGCGCCGGGCCGCTCCACCGCCGCCGGCGTCACGCCGTCCACCGCCCCGCTCATGGTCAGGCCGCCGAGATGCGGGCCGCTGATGGCAAGCTGGCTGACGACCAGCGTCCCGGCCCGCGGGTCGTAGCGGTAGTCGAGCACGGCATCGAACACCCGCGCCGTCACGCTCATGATGTAGGAGGTAAGCGGCCGGCTCGCCGGTCCGGCGAAGCGCGCGCCGGTCAGCACCACGTGCAGCGCCGGCTGCAGTGCATGGCGCGCGGCGCGGTCGAAGTCGATGTGCTGCACGGTGACGGTGTCGATGTGCAGATGCGCCGGCCCGTCGGTACGCACGGCCACGTCGTGAAAGCGGCAGGCATCGGGGCCGATCGCCTGTGCGTGCGCGACCGTGGCGCGGTCGAAATCCGCGGCGAAGGCGGTGCAGCGGTCGGGGGCCGGCGCCGCGCGGGCGGGGGCGATGCCGGCCAGCAGCAGCGCCGCCCCCAGGAGCGGTGCCCCAAAGAGCGCCGTGGTACGGACGGCGATGCGTCGGCTCATGCGCCGTCCTCCGGCTCGACATGGCGCGGAAAGATGCCCTGCGGCGGCGGCAGCGACGCGCCGTCCGGCAGCTCCTCGGCCAGCGCCGCGAAGTCGCGCGCGCCCGGCGCGACGCCGAGCTGATCAAGCAGCCGGTCCATGCTCGCCGGCATGAACGGCCACAGCGCGACCGCGACCGGGCGCAGCACGTCGGCCAGCACGCGCAGCACCGTCGCCATGCGGGCCGTGTCCGTCTTGCGCAGCGCCCAGGGCGCCTGCCGGTCGATATAGGCGTTGGCCGCGCGGATCACCCGCCACGCCTCGTCCAGCGCCTCGTGGAAGGCCTGCCGGTCGATCGCGGGCGCCATCGCCGCCGGCAGCGCCGCCGCCGCGCCGAGCATCTCGCGATCGTCGTCCGTCAGCATCCCGCGCGCCGGACGCGCCCCGCCGCAGTTGCGCGCGATCAGCGACAGCGAGCGCTGCGCGAGGTTGCCGAGATCGTTGGCCAGCTCCGTATTCAGCCGCGCCACCAGCGCCCGCCTGCTGATCGTCCCGTCATTGCCGAACGGCATCTCGCGCAGCAGGAAATAGCGCAGCGGGTCGAGCCCGTAGGTCTCCGCGAGGTCGAGCGGATCGACGACGTTGCCGAGCGACTTGCTCATCTTCTCGCCGTCCACCGTCCACCAGCCATTGGTCGATACGCGCCGGGGCGGCGCGATGCCCGCGGCCATCAGGAAGGCGGGCCAATAGACGGCGTGGAAACGCACGATGTCCTTGCCGACCAGATGCACGTCCGCCGGCCAGTACGCCCAGCGCGCCCCGTCCGTGTCTGGATAGCCGAGGGCCGTGACGTAGTTCGCGAGCGCGTCGAGCCAGACATACATCACGTGGCCCGGTGCGTCCGGCACCGGGATGCCCCAGGAGAACGTCGTGCGGCTGACCGACAGGTCCGTCAGCCCGCCGCGCACGAAGCTCGTCACCTCGCGTCTGCGGCTCTCCGGCCCGATGAAATCGGGGTTGGCCTCGTAGAACGCCAGCAGCCGGTCCTGCCAGGCGGATAGGCGGAAGAAATACGACGGCTCGCGCACCCATTCGACCGGCGCGCCGGACGGCGCGAGGGGGCGCCCGTCCGGCGCGGTGGTCAGCTCACCCTCGTTGTAGAACGCCTCGTCGCGGACCGCGTACCACCCCTCGTAATGGCCGAGATACAAGTCGCCCGACGCCTCCAGCCGCCGCCACAGCGCGGCGCACCCGTCCTTGTGGCGCGCTTCGGTGGTGCGGATGAAGTCGTCGTTGGAAATGCCCATGCGCGCGCTCATGTCGCGGAAGCGCGCGGCGTTGCGGTCGGCGAAAGTCTGCGGGTCGATGCCCGCCTCGGCGGCGGCCTTTTCGACCTTTTGCCCGTGCTCGTCGGTGCCGGTCAGGAAGAAGACGTCGTGACCCTGCAGCCGCTTGAAGCGGGCGAGGACGTCGGCCGCGATCGAGGTATAGGCGTGGCCGATATGGGGCGCGCCGTTCACGTAGTAGATCGGCGTGGTGACGTAGTAGCGCGACATGATCCGCGGTTCCGGCAATGGTGGCGCCGCCTGCCAGCAGCGGCGCGGCGCGTGTCGGGTCAACTAGCGCCTGACGCGGTGCGAGGCCAAGGGCGGCGACCCGTGATGGGCCGGATGGGTCAGCCGGCGGGCCCGGGCGGCCCGATCTTCCGGGCGACGACCGGGCCGACGACCGGGCCGAACCCTGGGCCGAACCCTGGGCCGATCACTCGGCGGCGACGCTGCCGATCCGTGCCTCGATCACGCCTCGGCGCGCCAGCTTGAATTCGCGCTGCCGCGTCTCCCAGTTCCGCCAGTCGTCACAGGCGCGCAGCGGGGTCGGGGCGGCGACGCGGAAGGCCATGTCGCCGAGGATGCGGTCGCGCTCCGCATGCATGCGCGCCGCGTCGGCGTCCGTCGCCGACGCGCCGATCGGCACCGGACCGCCTGCCCCGCCGCTGCCTATATACAGCAGCCGTATGCCGATCGCCTCCTGCAAGTCGGGGACGGTAATCCGTTCGTCGTGAATGATCTTGCGGATGTAGCGGATATGCTTGGCGACGTCGCGGCAGCGGTCGGAGCAATACAGGGCCGGGCTGCGCAGGTCGGTGTCGCAGTTGACGCAGGCGAGGGCGGCATCCCGGTCCCCGGGGGCGGCACGGCTGACGAAGGCGGCGGGCGCGACCGACCGGTACAGGTGGCGCACGGCGGCGATGAACATCAGCGCCAGCCGGCGCTCGTCGGATAGGTCGGGATCCTCAAGATCCTTGAGCGCATCCTGATCCACGCGCGCGAACATCCATACCCCGCTGTTGCACGACGGTAGCTTGTCGTGTGTCTCGCAGCCGCAAGCTTCACACGATTGTCATCCTCCACGCAGCCCGTCAGAGCATGGCGATAGTCTCAACCTCGAAGGGAGTTGTCATAGGCCACCTTCATACCAAAAACATGAACTTTTCGCGAGAGTTTGCATGAGATCGTCAGGATACCGCCCGCAGAGCATCGAACACCGATGCCATGGCCTGCGTTCGATCCAAATTCAAACGGAGTGTCTCGAACTGTATCTGGCCGATCCGCTGCCACGCATCCGCCCATCCGGATGCCGGGCGCAGGGCCGAGAGACGCCGCGTCGCGCCGTCGCCGTCCCGCCCCAGCGCTGCCCGCGCCGTGGCCGCCAGCCGTGCCCGCAGCAGATCGATGAAAAGCTCGAACGCCTGTTCGCTGCGACCGAGCGAGTCGGCCACCGCATACGCCTCCATCGGCGCCGCGTCCGGCAGGGTAGCCATCGTTCGGTCCACCAGCCCCGCCAGACGCAGCCCTTCTTCCTGCGCGAGCAATAACGCCCGACCGGGCGCGCCGCCGGCAATCGCCGGGAGGGCGGCGCGGGCGTCGTCCGCCATGTCGGGCAACAGCATCCGCAGTGCTGCCTCCATCGCCACGTCGTCGAGCGGCGCGAGACCAAGGCGCCGGCAGCGGCTGCGCAACGTGGGCAGCACCCGCCCCGGCGCATCGCACACCAGCAGCAGCACGGCCCGCGCCGGCGGCTCTTCCAGCAGTTTGAGCAACGCGTTGGCCGCGTTGCGGTTCATCTCGTCCACGCGGTCGACGATCAGGACCCGCCAGCCCCCC
>NZ_BANB01000194.1 GCF_000964365.1 Acidisphaera rubrifaciens HS-AP3
GAGCCAGGGTGAGGTTGCAACCAAACGCACGCGGACGAGCCGGGTGCGGCTGCTGCTGATCCTGCCGGTCGGCGCGGTCATGTGGGTGCCGTTCTTCAACCGAATCGAGCCGGCGCTGTTCGGCATCCCGTTCTTCTACTGGTACCAGCTGGCGTGGATCCTGCTGTGCGCGGTGGTGGTCGGCATCGTCTATCTGGCCGAGCACTGAGGGCGGACGGCGATGGATGTCACCGCGACCGCCGTCTTCGTGGCGCTGTTCCTGCTGATCACCGCGATCGGGTTCCTGGCGGGGCGGTGGCGGCGCGGCGATCTGACGCAGCTGCACGAATGGGGTCTCGGCGGCCGGCGGTTCGGCACGCTGGTGACGTGGTTCCTGCTCGGCGGCGACCTGTACACCGCCTATACGTTCATCGCGGTGCCGGCGCTGGTCTATGGGGCGGGGGCGATCGGCTTCTTCGCGGTGCCCTATACGATCCTGGTCTATCCGCTGCTGTATCTGGCGTTCCCCCGCCTGTGGACGATCGCGCACCGGCACGGCTACGTCACCGCGTCGGATTTCGTGCGCGGCCGGTTCGGCAACCGCTGGCTGGCACTGGCGGTGGGCGTGACCGGCATCGTGGCGACCATGCCCTATATCGCGCTGCAGCTGGTCGGCATGCAGGTGGTGATCGGCGCGCTCGGGTTTCCGGCCGGCGGCTGGGTCGGCGACCTGCCGCTGGTGATCGCCTTCGTCATCCTCGCCGCCTTCACCTATTCGAGCGGGCTGCGCGCGCCGGCGATGATCGCGGTGGTCAAGGATCTGCTGATCTACCTGACCGTGTTCGCGGCGATCATCGTCATCCCGGCGCATCTCGGCGGCTACGGGCAGGTGTTCAGCGCGGTCGAGGCGAAGAAGCTGCTGCTGGCCGCCCCCGGTCCCGGCTCGCTCGGCAGCTACAGCGCCTATGCGACGCTCGCCTTCGGCTCGGCGCTGGCGCTGTTCCTGTATCCGCATTCCTTCACCGCCGTCCTGAGTTCGTCGAGCGCGCAGGTGATCCGGCGCAACGCGGCGATCCTGCCGGCCTATTCGCTGGTGCTCGGGCTGCTGGCGCTGCTCGGCTTCATGGCGGTCGCGGTGGGCGTCGCGCACATGCCGCAATTCGCCGCGGGCTTTGCCGAGTACCGCAACAACTACGCGGTGCCGGCGCTGCTGCTGGCGTCGTTTCCGTCCTGGTTCGTCGGCATCGCCTTCGCCGCCATCGCGATCGGCGCGCTGGTGCCGGCGGCGATCATGTCGATCGCGACGGCCAACATCTTCACCCGCAACATCTATCGCGAGTTCATCAACCCGCGCTGCACCGACGCGCAGGAGAGCCAGGTGGCGAAGCTGGTGTCGCTGCTGGTCAAGGCCGGCGCGCTGGTGTTCATCTTCGCGCTCGACGTGCCGTATGCGCTGCAGCTGCAGCTGCTCGGCGGGGTGTGGATCATCCAGGTGCTGCCGTCGGTGCTGCTCGGCGCATACCTGCGGCGGCTGAACGGCTGGGCGCTGCTGATCGGCTGGGCGGTGGGGACCGGCATCGCGACGGCGATGGCCGCCTCGCTCGGGTTCAAGGCGGCGATCTATCCGCTGCACATCCTCGGCGTGACGGTGCCGTGCTTCATCGCGGTGTCGTCGCTGGCGGTGAACCTGATCGTGTCGCTGCTGCTGTCGCTGGTGTTCGATCCGTTCAGCCGGCGCAGCCGCGCGGGCCTGGTCATCCTGCGCGATGCGGCCTGACCGGGCGCCGCCATCGCGGGCGGTAGCGTGGCCGGCTTGGCCGGTCTATCAACGAAGCGTGATCGCCGAAGGTCCGCGCCGATGACCGAGCCCGCCCCGAACCTGCGTCTGACGCTGCGCATCGACCATGCGGGCAAGCATATGCTCGGCCCGGGCAAGGTGCGGCTGCTGGAAATGATCGGCCAGCACGGGTCGATCTC
>NZ_BANB01000193.1 GCF_000964365.1 Acidisphaera rubrifaciens HS-AP3
TACGGCGCGGCGCTGCGGCGTCTCGCGGCGGAGGTGCCGGGAGTGCGCGTCGCGGTGCCGCTCGCCGGCCCGGTCGCGGCGGAGGTGCGGGCGGCCTGCGCCGGCTGGCCGGGCGCGCCGGTCTTCATCACCGACACGGCCGACAAGCACGACGCCTATGCCGCCGCGACGGCGGCGCTGGTCAAATCCGGCACATCGACCCTGGAACTGGCCATCGCCGGCGTGCCGATGGTCGTCTGCTACCGCGCCCACCCGCTCACGGCGGCCTTTGTCCGGCGGGTCGCAAAGGTGCGGTTCGCCTCGATCCTGAACATCCTGCCCGGACGGATGATCGTGCCGGAACTGCTGCAGGAGGGCTGCACGCCCGCCGCCATCGAGGCGGCGCTGCGCCCCCTGCTGGTCGATCCGGCGGCGGCGGCGGCGCAGCGCGCGGCAACCCGTCCCGTGCTCGACATGCTGCGCCCGCCGGAGGGCAGACCGAGCGCCGCGGCGGCGGCGGCCGTGCTGTCGATGCTGCCGGACGGGTAGGCTCGCCGCCCACGGGCGGATGGCATGCTTGTTGCGTGATCAGGGCGGTATTCCAAACCCGTCTTTGCATCACCGGCCCGGGAGGCCAGCGCCGCATGTCGTCATCCCACCTCATCACCCGCCGCACCCTGCTGGCCGGCGCCGCCGGGACGGCCGCCATGGCCGGGCTCGCGCCACGCGCGGCCCATGCCGCGGGCGTGACGATCGGCTTCATCTATGTCGGGCCGAAGGATGATTACGGCTACAACCAGGCGCATGCCGAGGGTGCCGCCGCCATCAAGTCCATGCCGGGCATCACCGTCGTCGAGGAAGAGCGCGTCCCCGAGACGGACGACGTCGAGAAGACGATGGAGAGCATGATCCAGCTCGACGGCGCGTCGCTGTTGTTCCCGACCAGCTTCGGCTATTTCGATCCATACATGCTGCGCATGGCCCGCAAGTATCCGAAGATCCAGTTCCGCCACTGCGGCGGGCTGTGGAAGGCGGACAAGGACCCGATGAACGCCGGGTCGTATTTCGGCTATATCGGCATGGGTCAGTATCTCAACGGCATCGTCGCCGGCCACATGACCAAGAGCAAGAAGGTCGCCTTCGTCGCCGCCAAGCCGATCCCGCAGGTACTGATCAACATCAACAGCTTCGCCCTCGGCGCGCGGTCGGTCGATCCGTCGATCACGACGCGGGTCATCTTCACCGGCGACTGGTCGATGGCCGTGAAGGAAGCCGAGGCGACGAACAGCCTGGTCGATCAGGGCGCGGACGTCATCACCTGTCACGTCGACAGCCCGAAGGTCGTGGTCCAGACCGCTGAGCATCGCGGCATCTACACCTGCGGCTATCACGCCAATCAGGCGCCGCTCGCGCCCAAGGGCTATCTGACGGGCGCCGAGTGGCATTGGGCGACCGTCTACAAGATGTTCGCGACCAAGGCGCTGGCGGGCGAGCCGCTGCCGAACTTCGTGCGCGGCGGGCTCGCGCAGGACTTCATCAAGATGTCGCCCTACGGCCCCGCCGTGACGCCGGCGGCCAGGGCGAACGCCGACGCGGTGAAGGCCGAGATCATGAAGGGCGGCTATGCGGTGTTCAAGGGGCCGCTGAAGGACAACACGGGCAAGCAGGTCATCCCCGCCGGCACCGCCTATCCCGAGACGGCGATCCAGCTTGAGAGCATGAACTACCTCGTCGAGGGCGTCGTCGGCGCGATCGCCTGACGCCGGCGCGGGGAGAGTCGTGCCGTGACCGCGATCGAGCTGCAACAGGCGGCCTCGCTCCCCGCGCCCGCACGCGACGCCGACCGGTTCTATCCGCTGCGCCGCGCCGCGGAGGCGGTGGTGTTTCCGCTGGCGGCGCTGGTGATCGCGCTGGCGCTGTTCTCGGTGTTCCTGCTGGCCCTCGGCAAGTCGCCGGGGACGTTCTTCTGGCTGGTGTGGCGCGGCGCCTTCGCCAGCGCGTTCTCGTTGCAGAACACGCTGCAGCGCGCCGCGCCGCTGCTGCTGACGTCGCTGTGCGTCGCGATCCCGGCACAGCTCGGCCTCGTCATCATCGGCGGCGAGGGCGCAGTGCTGATGGGCGGGCTCGCGGCGGTGGTGGCGACCTATCCGCTGCAGACGGCACCCGGATGGCTGCTCGACGGGCTGATGGCGATCGCCGGATGCGCGGGGGGCGGGGCGTGGATCGGGCTGACCGGCCTGCTGCGGACCAAGCGCGGCATCAACGAGACGATCGTGAGCCTCGTGCTCTATTACATCGCGCTCGCCGTGTTCAATCATCTGGTCGAAGGCGTGCTGCGCGATCCCGCCAGCCTCAACAAGCCGTCCACGTACGCGATCCCGCCGCAGGCGCATATCCCGAGCCTGTTCGGCACCGAACTGCATCCCGGCCTGCCGGTCGGCATCCTCGCCTGCATCGCCGCCTGGGTGCTGATCACCCGCACCACCACCGGCTTCGCCGCGCGAATGACCGGCGGCAACATGCGGGCCGCGCAGTTGCAGGGCCTGCCGGTGCAGCGGCTGATGATCGGCGCCTGCGTCCTCGGCGGCGCGTGCGCGGGGCTCGCGGGCATGATCGAGATCGCCGCCGTGCAGGACCGCGCCAACAGCTCGCTCGCCGCCGGATACGGCTTCACCGGCATCCTGATCGCATTCCTCGCGCGGCATAATTCGCTGGCGATTATGCCGATGGCGGTGCTGCTCGGCGGCGTCGGCGCGGCGGGCGGGCTGCTGCAGCGGCGGCTCGATCTGCCGGACGCGAGCGTGCTGGTGCTGCAGGGACTGATCTTCGTCTGCATCCTCGCGAGCGATACGATGTATGGCCGTATCGGCTGGTTCCAGCCGGCGCGGGGGCGGGCATGAGCGCGATCGAGACGATCCTGGTCGCGATGCTGGCCGGCTGCCTGCGCGTGTCCACGCCGTTCCTGTTCGTCAGCCTCGGCGAGTGCCTGACGGAAAAGTCGGGCCGCATCAATCTCGGCAACGAGGGGGCGCTCGTGCTCGGCGCGATGGTCGCCTATGCCGTTTCGTACCAGACGGGCAATCCATGGCTCGGCGTGCTGGGCGGCGCGGCGGCGGGCGGCGCGCTGGGGCTGCTGCATGGCGGGCTGTGCACGCTGGCACGCGTCAACGACGTCGCCATGGGCATCGCGATCATGCTGGCGGGCACCGGCATGGCGTTCTTTTTCGGCAAGCCCTATGTGCAGCCCTCCGCGCCGCAGCTGCCGTCGATCCCGCTCGGCTTCTGGTCGGACGTGCCGCGCATCCGCAGCGCGCTCAACGTCAGCCCGCTGTTCTTTCTCGGCATCGCGGCGGCGTTCGGCCTGTATTACATCTTCCGCGGCACGCGCATGGGGCTGCGCATCCGCATCGTGGGCGACAGCGCCGATGCGGCGCGCGCGCTCGGCCTGCCGATCGAGCGCATACGCCTGTTCGCGACCGGCGCCGGCAGCGCGCTCGCCGGCATCGGCGGCGCGTTCCTGTCGCTGTCCTATCCCGGCAGCTGGAACGAGGGGCTGTCGTCCGGCCAGGGGCTGATGGCGGTGGCGCTCGTGGTCTTCGCCCGCTGGAACCCGCTCGCCTGCATCGGCGCCGCCCTGCTGTTCGGCGCCGCCGGCGCGCTGGGGCCGAGCCTGCAGACGGTGGGCATCACCTGGGGCTATTATCTGTTCTACGCGGCGCCGTATGTGGCCACGCTGGTGATGCTGATCGTCACCGTCGCCCCCGGGCGGGCGCTGGCCGGCATGCCCGGCGAACTGTCGATCGGGAGGTGAGATGAACGGTCTCGGCGGATTAAACAGGACACCGGGCGGTGTCGTGATCGGCCTCGTGCAGCTGGCGCTGCCGACGATCGAGACACCCGCCGACATCGCGCGCCAGACCGCGCGGATCGTCGAACTGGTGGGCAAGGCCAAGCGCGGCATGTCCACGCTCGATCTCGTCGTGTTCCCCGAATACGCGCTGCACGGCCTGTCGATGGACACGCGCGACGCGATCCTGTGCGACGCCGACGGGCCGGAGACGCGGGCCTTCGCGCAGGCATGCCGCGACAACGGCGTCTGGGGATGCTTCTCCATCATGGAACGCAACCCGCACGGCAATCCGTACAATGTCGGGCTGATCTACGACGACACCGGCGCCCGGCGGCTCTATTACCGGAAGCTGCATCCCTGGGTACCGGTCGAGCCGTGGGAGCCGGGCGACCTGGGCATTCCCGTCATCGACGGGCCGCACGGAAGCAGGCTCGCGCTGATCATCTGCCACGACGGCATGTTCCCGGAGATGGCGCGCGAGGCGGCGTACAAGGGCGCGGAGATCATGCTGCGCACCGCCGGCTACACCGCGCCGATCCGCGAGGCGTGGCGCTTCACCAACCAGGCCAACGCCTTCTGCAACCTGATGGTCACGGCGAACGTGTGCATGTGCGGATCGGATGGCACGTTCGACTCGATGGGCGAGGCGATGGTCGTCAACTTCGACGGCACGGTGATCGCGCACGGCACCACCGGTCGCGCCGACGAGATCATCACAGCCGAGGTGCGGCCCGATCTGGTGCGCGCCGCGCGGGCGCACTGGGGGGTCGAGAACAACATCTACCAGCTCGGCCATCGCGGCTTCTCGGCCGTGCGCGGCGGCGCGGGCGACTGTCCCTATACCTACATGCACGATCTCGTCGCCGGGCGTTACCGGCTGCCGTGGGAAGACGAGGTGCGCGTGACGGACGGTACGTCCTGCGGCCTGCCGGCACCGACGCGTCCCTATGCACCCGCGTTCAAGAATGCCGCCGAATGACCACGATCGCCTCGACCCCCTATGCGTGGCCCTATAACGGCGACCTGCGGCCGGCGAACACCACGCTGATCATCATCGACATGCAGACGGATTTCTGCGGCCCGGGCGGGTATGTCGATCGCATGGGCTATGACCTGTCGATGACGCGCGCCCCGGTCGAGCCGATCCGCCGCGTGCTCGCCGCTTTCCGGCAGGGTGGCTTTCACGTCATGCACACGCGCGAGGGCCATCGGCCCGACCTGTCCGACCTGCCGGCGAACAAGCGCTGGCGGTCGCGCCAGATCGGTGCGGGCATCGGCGACGACGGCCCGTGCGGACGCATCCTGGTGCGCGGCGAGCCGGGGTGGGAGATCATCCCCGAACTCGCGCCGCTGCCGGGCGAGGTGGTGATCGACAAGCCCGGCAAGGGCAGTTTCTGCGCGACCGACCTCGAGCTGATCCTGCGCACGCGCGGCATCGAGAATATCGTGCTGTGCGGCATCACAACCGACGTGTGCGTCTCGACCACCATGCGCGAGGCCAACGACCGCGGCTTCGAATGTCTGCTGCTGACCGATTGCTGCGGCGCCACCGACCGCGGCAATCACGAGGCGGCGATCAAGATGGTCACGATGCAGGGCGGCGTGTTCGGCGCGATCGCCGACAGCGCGACGCTGCTCGCCGCGCTGCCGTGACGACGGACGTGACGGGGGCGATCGAGGTCGAGGCGGTCGGCATCGCCAAACGGTTCGGCGCCTTCACCGCGCTCGACGGCGTCTCGGCCCGGTTCCGCCCGGCGCGCGTGCATGCCCTGCTCGGCGAGAACGGCGCCGGCAAGTCGACGCTGGTGAAGTGCCTGCTCGGCTACTACCGCGCCGACGAGGGCAGCATCCTCGTCGAAGGGCGCGAGGCGTCGATCGAGCGCCCAGCCGATGCCGACGCGCTCGGCCTCGGCATGGTCTATCAGCATTTCACGCTCGTGCCGTCGATGACGGTGGCGGAAAACCTCGTCATGGCCCGCGCCGACGTGCCGGCGGTGATCGACTGGTCGCGCGAGCGGACGGCGCTGGCGGCTTTCATGCAGACGATGCCGTTCCAGGTGCCGCTCGACATCCCCGTGGGACGGCTCGCGGCGGGCGAGCGGCAGAAGACCGAGATCGTCAAGCAGTTGTACCTGCGGCGGCGCTTCCTCGTGCTCGATGAACCGACCTCGGTGCTGACGCCGGCCGAGGCGGAGCAGATGCTCGGCCTCGTGCGCGAACTGACGCATTCCGGCGCGATCACAACCGTCATCATCACGCACAAGCTGCGCGAGGTGGCGATGTTCGTCGATGACGTGACGGTGCTGCGGCGCGGCCGCATGGCCGGCAGCGGTGAAGCCCGCAGCCTGTCCGCCGCCGCGATGACCGCCATGATGATCGGCGAGCCGCAGGTCCCGGCCAACCCGGAACGGCGGGGCGTGCCGGCGCAGGCGCCGGTGCTGGAGATCACCGGCCTGCGCACGCCGGGGATCGGCGGGCGCGCGGGCCTCGGCATCGACAAGCTGATCGTGCGCGGGCGCGAGATCGTCGGCATCGCCGGCGTCTCCGGCAACGGACAGGCCGGTCTGGTGGAAGTGCTGGCCGGGCAGCGCGCGGCCACGGACGGCGAGATGCTGGTGGACGGCGAGCCCTATGACGCGACGCGCGGCGCGGCGCAGGCGCGGCATGTCCGCGTGCTGCCCGAGGAGCCGCTGCGCAACGGCTGCGTGCCGCGCATGACGGTGACGGACAACCTCAATTTCCGCACGTTCGACGACGGCGGCGGTCGCTTCTGGCTCGATGCGCGCGCGATGGGACAGCGGGCGCGGCGCATGATCGACATGTTCGGCATACGCGCCCCCTCCCCGCTCGCCCCGATCGGCGTCCTGTCGGGCGGCAACGTGCAGCGCTGCGTGCTCGCGCGCGAACTGGACGGCGAGGTGCGCCTGCTGGTTGTCGCCAACCCGTGCTTCGGACTGGACGTGAAGGCCGTGGCCGACATCCGCGCGCGGATCATGGCGGCCCGCAATGCCGGGACGGCGGTGCTGCTGATCAGCGAGGATCTGGACGAAATCCTAGAACTCGCCGACCGCATCCTGGTGATGCGCGAGGGCCGGATCGTGCACGAGACGCCCGGCGCGGGCGCCGACGCGCAGGCGATCGGCGCCCACATGGTCGGCCAGCACTGACGCGACCGGCGCTCAGGCGCCGCGGCCGCGCACCACCACGTCCGCCCGCAGGGACGGCTGCGTCGCCATGTAGAGATCGACGCTCGGCAGGAACAGGGCGCGCCACGCCGCCTCGTCGTCGATGCCGCCGTCGCGGAAGCGTCGGGCCTCGATGATCGACGGCGCATCGCTTTCGATGAACAGCGCGAGGTCGTAGAGCGGGCGCAGCACCGGATCGAGAACGGAACACCCCTCGACGATCAGCGGGCCCTCGGGATGCAGCGGCATGGGATCGGCCAGCAGGCATCGGGTCGTCCAGTCGAACGGCACGTAGTCGCACCCGCCCGCCGCGTGCAACGCCGTGATGGCGGAGCGGAACTCGTCGACCCGTATGAACGGATAGGGAAAGCTGGGCGCGATGTCCCGCGGCCACGTATGCTCCGGGCGGTAGAAATCATCGAATGCCAGGATGGGCAGCCCGAACCGCGTCGCGAGATGAACCGCGAGCGTCGTCTTGCCCGCGCAGGGCAGCCCGTCGATCGCGATCAGCCGGGCCGCGCGGATACGCGCCTCCAGCGTCTCGGCCACGTCGTCGAACGTCAGCACGGGCCGGCCGTGACCGTCCGGATACGCGGGCGAGGGCTGCCCAAGTGGCAATGGCGGGGTCGATGACGGCGGCGGGGGAATGATGTCTGGTGGTGTCATCAGACCGTCATACCAATGAAATCGGCACGGTGGAACCAGTCGCTGCGTCAGTCGGTCGCCAGCAGGCCCGAGGCCGCCGCGCGCGCGCGGCTCTCGGCCATCGCGCGCGTGACCAGGAGCGCCGCCTCCAGCGCCCGCCGCCCGGCGGCGGCATCCACCAGCACCGGGGCGCCGTCGAGGCAGGAGGCAACGAATGCCGCCTGCTCCGCCGCCAGGGCGTCGTGGTCCTCCCAACCGGCCTCGGCCGCGCCGAAGCCCGGCACCTGCGCGACAGGATTGCCGGTGCCGCGGCCGATATGGGTGAGGCGGCGGTTGGCGAAATCGACGTTCAGGTAGCCCTCGCGGGCGAAGATGCGCATCCGCCGCTCGGTGCGGAAGCTGATGCGGCTCGCCGTGATGGTCGCGACGGCGCCGCTTGCGAAGCGGATGCGCGCGTTGGCGATGTCCTCATAGGCGCTGGCGACCGGCGCGCCGACCGCGTCCACGCTCTCGATCGGGCTGTCCACCAGCGCCAGCACGAGGTCGAGGTCGTGGATCATCAGGTCGAGGATGACCGACACGTCGGTCCCACGCGGCTTGAAGGGGGCGATCCGCATCGCCTCGATATACAGCGGCCGCGCGATCCGCCCGGCGAGCGCCCCGTGCGCCGCCGAAAACCGCTCCAGATGCCCGACCTGCAGGACGCGCCCGGCGGCGCGGGCCAGGGTGGCCAGCTCGTCCGCCTCGGCCAAGGTGGCGGCGATCGGCTTTTCCATCAGCACGTGGCGGCCGGCGCGCAGGGCGGCCGCGCCCAGGGCGAAATGCGCCTCGGCCGGAGCGGCCACGATCACGGCATCGGTCGCGGCGAGCAGCGCGTCCCAGTCCAGGGCCGGCGCGCCCGCCTCCCAGCCCACCGTACGGGCGCGTTCCGCGTCGCGGTCGAAGACGCCGGCAAGCACCGCCCGCTCCGACGCCGCCACCTTCAGCGCGTGGTAGCGGCCGAAATGCCCGGCGCCCGCCACCCCGATCCGTAAACGTCCGTCCATCAGCGCCCGCCCGTTGCCGCCGGGTTGCTACCAGCAAGGGCGCGTGCTTGCCAGCGCCGGATCGCGCGCCTATCAGCCCAACCGCCGCCCTGACCGCCAGCCGTCCAACCCGCCAGAGGCCAGCCGCACCGTCCGCGCATGATGTATTTCAGTCGCCTGAAGACCACGGCCATCGCGCTGGTCTGCGCCCTCGGCGTCCTGCTGTGCCTGCCGAACGTGATCCGCGCGCCCGCGCCATGGCTGCCCTGGCACAGCGTCCACCTGGGCCTCGACCTTCAGGGCGGCAGCTACCTCCTGCTGGAGGTGGACATGAAGGCGGTGGTGAAGGAGCGGCTGGACAGCCTGGTGGACTCCGTCCGCACGGCGCTCCGTCCGGGCAGCATCTTCTACAGCCGCCTCGCCGCCGACACCGAGCATGACCGCGTCGTTCTGCGCCTGCGCGACCCGGCCCGGCTGCCGGACGCCCTGGCCGCGCTGAAGCCGCTGACGCAGGACAGCGTGACACCGGGCGTGCCCGACCTCGATCTCGCGAGCACGCCGGACGGCACGGTGACGCTGACCTTGAACCAGACCGGGCTGACGCAGCGCGCGACGCAGGCGGTCCAGCAGTCGATCGAGATCGTCCGCCGCCGCATCGACGAGACCGGCGTCCTCGATCCGCAGATCACGCGCCAGGGCGACGACCGGATCGTGGTGCAGCTGCCCGGCATCCAGGACCCCAACCGGATCAAGGAGCTGCTGGGGCGGACGGCGCATATGACGTTCCGTCTTGTCGACGACAACGCGATCCCCGGCGCGCCGCCGCCGCCGGGCGACGAGCTGCTGCCGATGCAGGACAACCCCAAGGTGACGCTGCCGGTGCGGCGGCGCATCGACGTGGACGGCGGCGACCTGACCGATGCCCGGGCCGCGAACAACTCGCAGACCGGGCAATGGGTGGTGACGTTTGCCTTCGACTCCAACGGCACGCGCCGCTTCGCCCAGGTGTCGAGCGACAATGTCGGCCACCGCTTCGCGATCGTGCTGGACGACAAGATCATCAGCGCGCCGGTCATCCGCGAACCCATCACCGGCGGCCGCGGCGAGATTTCAGGCAACTTCACCGCGCAGTCGGCGACCGACCTCGCGGTGCTGCTGCGCGCGGGCGCGCTGCCGGCGCCGCTGACGGTGGTGGAGGAACGCAGCGTCGGCCCCGAGCTGGGCGCCGATTCGATCCGCGCCGGCGCCATCTCGCTGCTGATCGGCTTCGTGCTGGTGATCGCCTACATGGGCATCTTCTACGGCCTGTTCGGCTGGTTCGCGAACCTGGCGCTGATCTTCAACCTGATCCTGATGCTGGCGGTGCTGTCGCTGCTGGAGGCGACGCTGACGTTGCCGGGCATGGCGGGCATCCTGCTGACGCTGGGCATGGCGGTCGACGCCAACATCCTAATCAACGAGCGGGTGCGCGAGGAGAGCCGCAACGGCCGGCCGCCACTGGCGGCGCTGGAGGCCGGGTTCAAGCGCGCCTATTCGACCATCTTCGACAGCAACGCGACGACGTTCCTCGCGCATGTGATGCTGTTCATCTTCGGTTCCGGCCCGGTGAAGGGCTTCGCGGTGACGATCACGGTCGGCATCGCGACGACGCTGTTCACCGCCTGGATGCTGACGCGGCTGTTCGTCTCGCGCTGGTATGTCGCGACGCGGCCGCAGCTGCTGCCCGTCTAGTCGCCCGCGTCTAGTTGCCCGCCTGCCGCCCGCCCCATTGCCCGGTGTGATGCCATGCTGCGTCTGCTGATGCGCCCCGCCTTCCGCCTCGTCCCCGACGGGACGCGCATCCGCTTCATGCGCGGACGGGTGATCGGGCTCGCGACCTCGGCCGTGCTGTCGACCCTGTCGATCGCGCTGTTCTTCTATCCCGGCCTCAATCTCGGGATCGACTTCTCGGGCGGCGTGGTGATGGAGGTCCGCACGCCCGGGCCCGCCGATTTCGGCGTGCTGCGCGGGGCGCTGTCGGGCGTCGGCGAGCAGGGCGTCCAACGCTTCGGCGCCCCCGATCACGTACTGATCCGCCTGCCCGCGCAAAAGGGCGCGGCGGCGACCGAACAGGCGGTCAAGCGGGTGCAGACGGCGCTGGAAAAGGCGGTGCCGGGCGTGAAGGTGCTGCGCACGGACGCGGTCGGCGCCTCGGTCTCGGCGGAGCTGTTCCGCAACGGGCTGCTGGCGCTCGGCATCTCGCTGCTGATGATCCTGGTCTATATCTGGTTCCGCTTCGAATGGCAGTTCGCGGTCGGCGCCGTCGTCACGCTGATCCTCGACATCACCAAGACGATCGGGTTTCTCGCCATCACGCGCTTCGACTTCGACCTGGTGATGGTCGCGGCGATCCTGACGGTGCTGGGCTATTCGACCAATGACAAGGTCGTGGTGTACGACCGCGTGCGCGAGAACCTGCGCAAATACCGCACCATGCCGCTGCGCGAGCTGATCGACCTGTCGATCAACGAGACGCTGAACCGCACGCTCGGCACCTCGATGACGGTGTTCCTGGCGTCCCTGCCGCTCGCGCTGTTCGGCGGGACGTCGATCTCCGGCTTTGCCTGGGTGATGCTGTTCGGCATCGTGGTCGGCACGTCATCCTCGATCTTCATCGCGGCGCCGATCCTGCTCTACCTCGGCGAGCACCGGCTGCGGCGTGATACCGCCCCGCCGAAGCAGCCCGCCCCCGCGCGTCGCTGATACCGCCGCCGCTCGGCGCGGATCGCCGGCCCGATCAATAACGATATTTTTCCGGCGATTTGGCTCACGGATCGCCCGACTCCTCGGCCTCGCGCCGGGCGTCTGGAGCATGCTGGGCGTTTGATCGGCGCCCGTTGCCCGCCGATGTATGCGGCGCCTGCCGCTGCGTGCGGGAACACTGTATACAATTTGATTCGACGCCGCCTAGCTGACCTATTATTTCATGTTGCACGTGATCTAAAAGTACCAAACCCGTCCACAAATGGATGTCGTTGACGTGACATTGACGCAGGATGACACGGCACCTGCCCTGCCGATCCGGGCGGCGCACCGATCCGGCCGGTCGCTCGACTGGGACGGCGTGCAGCCATGGTTTCAACCCATCGTGGCGCTCGGCGACGGTGCGGTGGCGGGGCTGGAGGCGCTGGCGCGGCTGCGGCGGCCCGGTGGACGGCTGGTGGCACCCGGCGGCTTCGTGCCGTGCATCGAACGCACCGGCCGTTCGGCACAGCTTGCCGAGCGCATGCTCGCGACGACCCTCGACCTGCTCGCCGACGGCACGCTGCCCGTGGATCTTCCCCTGGGCATCAGCATCAACCTGCCGCTCGATCTCCTGCTCGACCCCGGGACGCCCGGGTGGCTACGCGCGGCCTGCGCACGGCATGGCGTGGCGCCCCCATGCCTCGTGGTGGAACTGACCGAAAGCCAGCCGGTCGCGGACCTCGCCCGGCTCGCGCTCGCCGTGACGGCCCTGCGCACGGAGGGGTTCGCGGTCGCGATCGACGACGCGGGCAGCGACCTGCCCGGCGACCTGCGGCTGCTTGCCCTGCCCTTCTCCGCCCTGAAGCTGGACAAGGATCTGGTACGCCTCGCCCTGCGCCCGGGACCGGTGCGGGACGACGCGGCACGCCGGCTGGCGGCCCTGGCGGCCGAGGCGGCACGCCGCGACCTGCCGGTGATCGCCGAGGGGATCGAGACGGAGGAGGACTGGCTCGCCCTGCGCCGGGACGGCATCACCTACGGGCAGGGATTCTGGATCGCCCGCCCGATGCCGTCCCCGGCGCTGCCGGCGTGGTCGCGCGCCTGGTCAGGCCGCCGCCCGCGCCTCCCCTGATCCGGCGGCGGCGCGGCCCATCATCTCGGCCCGCGCGGTGAGTGCGGCGCGGACGCGATCGACTGCCGTCCCGGCCACCGC
>NZ_BANB01000192.1 GCF_000964365.1 Acidisphaera rubrifaciens HS-AP3
GCCCGCAGGCCCATCAGGCCGAGGCGCGGTCGATCGCCGCTGACGCCTCCGCCCGGCCGGGCGGGCGCGGGCGGGGGTGCCAACCGCGCGTCGATGCGGGCGCGCACCCACGCGTCGAAGGCCGGATCGACGTCGCGCAGATCCTCCAGCAGCCGCGCCGTCGCGGCGTCGCCCGGGGCGGGAAGGTCCGTCGTGACGCCGTCGGGCGCGAGGCACAGATGCTCGCGGCCGTTGCGCAACCCCTCGATGCCGCCCGACGCGAGGGCGTCCTGCAGCTCCGCCAGCGCCTGACGCAGCGAGCCGCGCGCCTGCGCGCCACGACTGCGGCTCCACAGCAGGCCCGCCAGGGTGGCCCGCGCGACCTTCTCCGGCGCGAGCAGGACCAGGACGGCCAGCAGGGCGCGGGCCTTGCGCGCGCGCGGCAGCACCGACAGCCCGTCCCCGGTCACCGCGTCCATCGTGCCGAGAAGCCGCACCCGCAGGGCGACCGGCGGCAAGGTAGCGGGGTGCGGCGCCGGCGCGGGGACGGCTGCGGCCGGTGTCCGTTCGACGAGCGCATCCATGGCAAGACTCACCGGTTAGCGGGAGTATTTCGTAAGGGAAATACTACCTTAACGTGTATTCCGGCGGTGGCGAGCCATGAGGCGAAATTATTTTCGCGGCGTCTTCAATGCCGTGTCGCGGCCGCGCCGCCATGGGCGCGCAGGGTCGCGCGGCCCAGCAGCTCGCCCACGTCGTCCGGACGCAGACGGTGCGCCACGGTCCGCACATGCGTCAGCCCGAGCAGATCCTGACAGGCCGCGAAGGCCGCGCGGAGATCGGGATCGTCGGCGCGCGCCTCGACCACCACGTCCGGGTTGCAGCCCGCATGCGCGAGGCGCGCCAGCAGGAACCAGGAGGTGATGCCGGCCAGCTCCTCCTCGCACAGGACGGCCGCGGGGCGGCGAAACTTCAAGGCGGTGATGAGGTCGTCGGCGTCGCTGACCGCGATCACCTCATAGCCCAGCAGGTCGCACAGCCGCCGGCAGCCGTCCGGCAGCCGGCTTTCGCGGCCGACCAGCATCAGCAGCAGCCGTTCGGGAGGCGGGACCGCGTCTTCCTGCGCGGTCGCCTCATCCGGATCGACAAAAGAGGGTGTGTCGAGGTCCATCGCCTGTCCGCCTTTCCGCCGTCATCCCACACCGGGGTGCAGGCGGACGGTTTCACCGGCGATACGGCCCCGCAATCACGCTGCGGGGCCGGCGGCGCGAAATATGCGTCAAGCGGCGGCGGCCCGCGTCGCGGTTACTTCCAGGTGATGACGACGCGGCGGTTGGCGGGTTCCGGGGTGTCGTCGGCCGTCGGCACGACGGGATTCGCATCGCCCAGCGCGGTCGCCTCCAGCCGGTCGGCGGGGATGCCGCGGGCGATCAGCCCGGCCTTGACCGCCTCCGCGCGGCGGGCGGCCAGCATCAGGTTGGCCAGTTCCGACCCTTGTTTGTCGGTGTAGCCGGCCACATACATCATCAGCGGATGGCCGTCGCGATAGGTGCGGGCCGCGGTGTCCAGCTGGGCTTCCGCCTGCGGCGTCAGCGTGGCGCCGCCCTGCGCGAACGACACCACCAGCTTGTCCGCACCTGCCGGCTTCGGCGCCGGGGCGGTCGCGGCGGCGGCGGCGGTCACCGGCGCCGGC
>NZ_BANB01000191.1 GCF_000964365.1 Acidisphaera rubrifaciens HS-AP3
TCCTCGGCGCGGGTGCGCGGCGTGCGCAGGACGGCGCCCACCGGCCCGGCGGCAAGCCGCGCGTGCTGGCCGATCAGCACGTTCTCCAGCACGCTGAGATCGGGAAACAGGCGGATGTTCTGGAACGTGCGCGCCATCCCGCCGCGCAGCACGGCATGCGCGGGCGCGCCGGTGATGTCGCGCCCGTCGAAGCGCACGCGCCCGCCATGTGTCGGCCCGACGCCGCTGATCGCGTTGAACAGCGTGGACTTGCCCGACCCGTTCGGCCCGATCACCGCGACGACCTGTCCCGCCGGCACCGACAGATCGACGCGGTCGAGCGCCACGAGACCGCCGAAGCGCACCGTCAGGCCCGTGATCTCCAGCAGCATCCCCTCGGCCACCGGCGGCAGACCGGGCGGCAGCCCGAGCGGCGGCACCGGCGCGGGCGCGGCATCCGCGCGGCGAACCTCGGCATGCTGGTCGGCGTGGGACAGCGCGGGGGTGCGGCGCACGGCCGGGATCAGCCCGTCGCGCCGGTAGAGCATCATCAGCACCAGGATGATGCCGAAGATCAGCTCGATCGCCGGCACCAGGTCGATCGCCTGCAGCCACGCGCTGCCGACCGCCCTGCCCGCCGCGTGCAGCCAGTTGGTCAGCTCCGGCAGCCACCAGGATTGCAGAAGCTGCAACACGACGGCGCCCGCGACGACGCCCCAGACGCTGCCCATGCCGCCGAGGACGACCATGACGAGGACCATGACGGAGACCGGAAAGCCGAACATCTCCGGCGTCGCGGTCTGCAGCTTCGCCACGTAGAACGTGCCCGTCATGCCGGCGAAGGCGGCGCCGATGGCAAAGGCCAGCAGCTTCGCGCGCACGCAGTCGATGCCGGACGCCGCCGCCGCGACCTCGTCCTCGCGGATCGCGAGCCAGGCCCGCCCCGTGCGGCTGTCGCGCAGGCGGCGGGAGACGAGGATGAGGGCCGCCACCAGCAGCACCGCCACGTAGTAATAGGGCCACGCCGCGACGCCGAAGCTGTAACCGAACAGCGACGGCGGCGCGATACCGTTCAGGCCCATCGCGCCGTTGGTGATCGGCTCCGCGTTGCGCACCACGATCGGCACGATCTCGCCGAAGCCGAGCGTCACGATCGCCAGATAGTCGCCGCGCAGGCGCAGGGTCGGGGCGCCGAACAGCACGCCGAACCCGGCGGCGAGCGCGGCGGAGACCGGCAGCATCAGCCAGAAGCTGACGGTGAAATGCACCGCGTCGCCGTCCGGTCCGGCGAAGCGCGCGACCAGCCCGAGATCGGCGAAGGGCTGCCAGAACGGCGACCAGGGCGGCAGGATCTGAAACGACGTCAGGATGCCGTAGGCATAGGCGCCGATCGCGAAGAACGCCGCGTAGCCGAGGTCGAGCAGCCCCGCGAAGCCGACCACGATGTTGAGGCCGAGCGCGAGCGCCGCATAGGCGCCGGCATTGGCGATGCTGTCGAGATCGGCGTCGTTGCGATGCACCAGCGGCAGCAGCAGCGCCGCCGCCAGCAGCGCCCAGGGCATTGCCCGCGCGACAGCCGGCGGAACGGCGCGCCTCATGACTTCACGACCGCAGGGCGGCCGAACAGCCCGGCCGGACGAAACACGAGGACCAGGACCAGCAGCGAGAAGATGATCACGTCCGCCCAGGCGGCAGCGATGAACTGTCCGGCGAAAGCCTCGATCAGCCCGACCAGCAGGCCGCCTACCATCGCGCCCTCGATGCTGCCGATCCCGCCCAGCACGGCGGCGGTGAAGGCGCGCAGCCCGGCGGTGAAGCCGATCAGGAAGCTGGTGAAGTCGTAATAGAGCCCGAACGCCAGCCCGCCCGCGCCCGCCAGCGCCGAGCCGAGGAAGAAGGCCGTCATCACCACACGGTCCACGTCCACGCCCATCATGCGCGCCGCCTCGGCATCCTGCGCCGTGGCCCGCATGGCGCGACCGAGCCGGGTGCGCCGGACGAACACGTGCAGACCCGCCATCAGCAGCAATGCCGCGAGCCAGATCAGCACCTCCCGCAGCCGCAGGACGGCGCCGCCGATATGCCACGCGACCGGCGGCAGCGGGTCCGGGTAGTTCTTGGAATCCGCGCCGACGCCCAGCAGCACGACGTTGAACAGGATGTAGGACACGCCGATCGTCGTGATCATCGCCGCCGGCCCGCGCACGCCGCGCAGCGGCCGCAGCGACAGCCGCTCGATCGCGACGCCGAGCAAGCCCGACAGCAGCATCGTCACCGCCAGCGCCGCCAGCAGCGCGCCGGCCAGCGCCGCGCCGTGCAGGATGACCGACTGCCCCGACAGGCCGAGCCCCTCCAGCACCCACAGGCCGATGAAGCTGCCGACCATGAAGACGTTGAAATGCGCGAAGTTGATCAGTTCGAGGATGCCGTAGACAAGCGTGAAGCCGAGCGCCAGCAGCGCGTACATCGCGCCGAGGCTGAGGCCGTTGATCGTCTGTTGCAGCAGCAGGTCGCCGAAGCTCATGGCGTCGCGTCAGCTCGTGGGGGCGACGCCGACATAGCGGTACTGATCGAGCACGCTGTCGAGCGGCTTCGTCGGATCGCGACGGACCTGGAAAATGCTCACCGTGCGATCCCGCAGGTCGCCGTTGGCGTCGAAGGACACGGTGCCCTGCAACGTGTCCACCTTCGCCGCCTGGATCGCGTCGCGCACCGCCGCGCGCGTCACGCCGCCATCGGCCGCGTGCACGCGCCGGATCGCGTCCGCGATCACGAGACCCGCGTCATAGGAGGTGATCGCGTAATCGTCCGGCACGATGCCGAAGCGCGCCCGGTAGCGGCGGGCGAAGTCACGCGCGCGCGGGTCGTCGGCGAGATGCGGCGAGGCGATGGTGGCGTACCAGCCCTCGGCCGCCGGAAACCCGGCGCCGGTCAGCATCTCCGGCCCCACCAGCCCGTCGCCGCCGCCGCGCACGAGGCCGGGCAGGATCTCGTGGCATTGCTTGACCAGCTTCACGCCGGCCATGAGCACGCCGCCGTAGTAGAGCGCGTCCGGACCCAGCGCCTTGATCTTCGTCAGCACGGCGGCATAGTCCGCCGCCTTTGGATCGAGCCGGTCGCGGCCGAGGACGCGCATCCCCTTGACCGAAGCCCGTCGCTGGAACGCATCGGCGAGCCCCACGCCGAACGCGCCGCTGTCGTCGAGCACATAGAGCGCGCGCACCTTCAGCGTCTCGGCGAAGTAGTTGGCGAGGTCCGGCCCCTGATAGGCGTCGGTGGTCACGGTGCGGAAGAACACGGTCTTGCCGCCCGGGCGGTAAAGCGGCGCATAGCGGGGGTCGGTCAGGTCCGGATTGGTCGCCGCCGGCGTGATGATGGCAAGGCCGCCGCGGCTGAGGATCGGCGCCATCGCCTTGGCCGCCCCGCTCATCTGCGGGCCGATAGCCGCGATCATGGCGTCGTCGCCGACCATGCGCCGCGCGTTGGTCGCCGCCTGCGCCGGGTCGTACTGGCCGGCGGTCGCGGTGCCGTCGTCATAGGTCGCCGCCTCGATCCGCACGCCGTCGAGCGTGGCGTTGGCCTCGTCGAGCGCGAGTTGCGCGCCGTACTTGATCCGCACCGCGCTTTCGGCGTCGCCGCCGGTCAGCGACAGGTCGATGCCGACCCGCACCACCTGCGTCGCCGCCCGGGCGCGCCGGGTCACGGCGAGGCCCGCGACCGTCGCGGCCGCGAGGCGTCCCACATGCCGGCGTGTCAGTCCCGCGTCCCGCATCCGACCCCCGTCCGCTCGCCCGCCCCATCCGTGCGCCCGCCGACACCGGCCGAGCAAGCCACGCGCCAGCGAGTCGCGATCCGTTCACTTGCCTAACACGCCCCGGCGGCGCCTGCTGCGCCATCGACGAGAGGCGGAGACTTCCATGACCGACGCACCGGGCCACCCGGGTATTGCTCCACGCTGGACCAGCAGCGCCAAGAGCGGGGTCGGCACCGCGCTCTCGCCCCTCAGCCGGGTGTGGTTCACCCTCAGCCACGGCATCCTCAACGAGGTCTATTACCCGCGCGTCGATCAGGCCTGCGTCCGCGACCTCGGCTTCCTGGTCTCCGGCCCGGACGGCTTCTTCTCCGAGGAGAAGCGCGACGCGCAGCACCGCGTGGAACGCGTCGCCCACGGCGTGCCGGCCTTCCGGTTGCTGAACACCTGCAACGAGGGGCGGTACCTGATCGAAAAGCGCGTGCTGTCCGACCCCAAGCGCGAAGTCGTGCTGCAGCATGTCCGGCTGCAGACGCTGAGCGGCGGACCGCTGCGGCTGTTTGCCCTGCTGTCGCCGCATCTGGTCAACGGCGGCGCGCACAACACCGCCTGGGTCGGGGACTACAAGGGTGTCCCGATGCTGTTCGCCGAGGGCGACGGCACGTCGCTGGCGCTGGCCGCCGATGGCGGCTGGCTCGCGCGCTCGGTCGGGTTCGTCGGCCACAGCGACGGCTGGCAGCAGGTCAGCCGCGACGGCCATCTCGCGCAATGCTGGGACCGGGCGGCGGACGGCAACGTGGCGCTGTGCGGCGAGATCGCGGCGGACGAGGCGGGGGTGCTGCTCGCGCTCGGCTTCGGCCGCACCTGGAGCGAGGCCGCCTATCGCGCCCGTGCCTCGCTGCAGGACGGCTTTCCCGCCGCCACCGATGCCTATACCGCCGCCTGGCGTCACTGGCAGTCGGGGCTGCTGCCGCTCGACCGGCACGAGCCGCGCCACGGGCACAACCCGTACCGTATTTCGACCAACATCCTGCGCGTGCATGAAAGCCCCGGCTTTCCCGGCGGGCTGATCGCCAGCATGTCGATCCCATGGGGTGCGACCAAGGGCGACGATGACCTCGGCGGCTATCATCTCGTCTGGCCGCGCGACCTCGGCGAGACGGCGGGCGGCCTGCTCGCCTGCGGCGCCAATGCCGAGGCGCGACGGGTGCTCGACTACCTCCGCACGACGCAGGAGGCGGACGGGTGCTGGCCGCAGAACACATGGCTGGACGGCCTGCCCTACTGGAGCGGCGTGCAGCTCGACGAGACGGCGTTTCCCATCCTCGTGCTCGACCTCGCGCGGCGTCATGGCGCGGTGGGCGAAGGCGACCTGCCGGCCTACTGGCCGATGGTGCGCGACGCCGCCGCCTATCTGTGCCGCAACGGCCCCGTCACCGGACAGGACCGGTGGGAGGAGGACAGCGGCTTCTCCACCTTCACCCTGGGCGTGGTGATCTCCGGCCTGCTGGCCGCCGCCGATCTCGCGGACATCGCCGGCGCGGGCGCGGATGCCGCGTTCTTCCGCGACACCGCCGATGCGTGGGAGGCGCGGATCGACGAATGGGCCTGGGCCGCCGGCACGTCGATCGCGCGCGACGCGGGGGTCGACGGCTATTACGTCCGCATCAGCCCGCCGGACGGCATCGGCGGACGGATCAACATCAAGAACCGGCCGGACTGGGACAGCTGGGCGCCGGCGGCCGAGGTGGTCAGCCCCGACGCGCTCGCGCTGGTGCGCTTCGGCCTGCGTGCCCCGTCCGATCCGCGCATGGCGGCGACGGTGCGGGCGATCGACCATCTGCTGCGCGTCGAGCTGCCGGCCGGCCCGTGCTGGTACCGCTACAACCACGACGGCTACGGCGAGCACGAGGACGGCAGCGCCTTCAACGGCACCGGGACCGGCCGCCTGTGGCCGCTGCTGACCGGCGAGCGGGCGCATTACGAGCTGATCGCCGGCAACCGGGCGGAGGCGCACCGGCTGCTGGAGACGATGGAGGCGCTGACCAGCCCGGGCGGCCTGATCCCCGAACAGATCTGGGACGCCGACGACATCCCGGCGCAGGAACTGGTGCGCGGCGCGCCCAGCGGCTCGGCGATGCCGCTGGTGTGGGCACATGCTGAGCATCTGAAGCTGATCCGCTCGCTGTCCGAAGGCGCCGCGTTCGACCTGCCGCCGCAGACGGTCGCGCGCTATCTGGACGCCCGCACGCCCGCGCGCTGCAGCGTATGGCGCCCGGATTTCCGCTGCCCGACGCTGCGGGCGGGCACCGTGCTGCGCGTCGACCTGCCGGCGGCGGCGACCCTGCGCTGGTCGCGCGACGGCTGGCACACCTGGCAGGAGACGCCGACGCGCGACACCGGGCTCGGTCTGCACAGCGCGGAGATCGACCCCGCCGGCGCGGCGTCGGTCGTGTTCACGTGGCGGCGCGCGGACGGCGCCTGGGCCGGGGAGGACGTGACGCTGCGGACGGGCTGAGGCGCGGACGGCGTAATTCCGCGCGCGGTCAGTGGACCGCCGCGTACATGATCCGCTCCTCGGTCGCCTCCGTCGCGGTGAACTCCTCGACGATGCGGCCCTGGCGGGCGACGAGGATGCGGTCCGACAGGTTCATCACCTCCGGCAGATAGGAGGAGATGACGACGACGGCGAGCCCCTCGTCCGCCAGCCGGTTGATCAGCTGGTGGATTTCCGCGATCGCCCCGACATCGACGCCGCGCGTCGGCTCGTCGAAGA
>NZ_BANB01000190.1 GCF_000964365.1 Acidisphaera rubrifaciens HS-AP3
GGGCGTACGCGTCTGCGAAGGGCCCGGAACGATCCCATTGGGCGCGGTGTGCTGCGCTTTGTCCTGTGGTTGGATAAGGGTGGTTGCGGGGACAGGATTTGAACCTGTGACCTTCAGGTTATGAGCCTGACGAGCTACCGGGCTGCTCCACCCCGCGTGGGATGAGTTTTGGTGTTGTGGGTGGGCTGGATGACCTGGCGGCGACCTACTCTCCCGTGCGTTGTCGCACAGTACCATTGGCGCTGGGGTTTTTCACGGCCGAGTTCGGGATGGGATCGGGTGTAGGCACCCCGCCATGGCCACCAGGTCGTCCAGCCCGCCCGCGTGTCGCGTTGGGTCTGGATGACGGGATCTGGTTCTGTGCTGAAGCGGATGAGGGCGCGCAAGGCTTGCTGCTGCGCATGACGTGATCATGGCGACCAGGTCGCTGGGACGCTGGGTCCATGATCGGAAGATCGAGCCTGTCGGGCGATTAGGACCGGTCGGCTATGCGCGTTGCCGCGCCTGCACCTCCGGCCTATCGACGTGATGGTCTATCACGGCCCTCGGGGAGACCTGGTTTTGAGGTGGGTTTCCCGCTTAGATGCTTTCAGCGGTTATCCCGTCCGCACTTAGCTACCCGGCGGTGCCGCTGGCGCGACAACCGGTGCACCAGAGGTGCGTCCATCCCGGTCCTCTCGTACTAGGGACAGATCCTCTCAAGTCTCCAACACCCACGGCAGATAGGGACCGAACTGTCTCACGACGTTCTAAACCCAGCTCACGTACCACTTTAATCGGCGAACAGCCGAACCCTTGGGACCTGCTCCAGCCCCAGGATGTGATGAGCCGACATCGAGGTGCCAAACCTCCCCGTCGATGTGGACTCTTGGGGGAGATCAGCCTGTTATCCCTAGAGTACCTTTTATCCGTTGAGCGATGGCCCTTCCACGCGGGACCACCGGATCACTATGGCCGACTTTCGTCTCTGCTCGAGCTGTCACTCTCGCAGTCAGGCGGGCTTATGCCATTGCACTCGACAGCCGATGTCCGACCGGCCTGAGCCCACCATCGCGCGCCTCCGTTACTTTTTGGGAGGCGACCGCCCCAGTCAAACTGCCCACCATGCAGGGTCCCGGACCGGGCTGACCGGTCGCGGTTAGACATCAGAAGCGCCCAGGGTGGTATTTCAAGGTTGGCTCCACCAGAGCTGGCGCCCCGGCTTCAATGCCTCCCACCTATCCTACACAGTGCTCTCCTAATGCCACTGCAAAGCTGCAGTAAAGGTTCATAGGGTCTTTCCGTCTGACCGCGGGTACCCCGCATCTTCACGGGGAATTCAATTTCGCTGAGCCGATGCTGGAGACAGTGGGGAAGTCGTTACGCCATTCGTGCAGGTCGGAACTTACCCGACAAGGAATTTCGCTACCTTAGGACCGTTATAGTTACGGCCGCCGTTTACCGGGGCTTCGATTCAGTGCTTGCACACCTCCTCTTAACCTTCCGGCACCGGGCAGGCGTCAGACCCTATACGTCGTCTCTCGACTTCGCAGAGCCCTGTGTTTTTACTAAACAGTCGCTACCCCCTGCTCTGTGCCACCCAATCACGGTTGCCCGCCATTGGGTCTCGCTTATCCCGAAGTTACGCGAGCAATTTGCCTAGTTCCTTCAGCATCGTTCTCTCAAGCGCCTTGGTATGCTCTACCAGTCCACCTGTGTCGGTTTCGGGTACGGTCTTATCGCCAGAGCTGTTTCCTGGAACGCGCGCAAAGCCGGGACAATCCGTTAAGCCCCGACAACAGTCTGCGTCCGTCACTTCTGGCAGGCTCAGGAATATTCACCTGATTCCCATCGACTACGGCTTTCGCCCTCGCCTTAGGGGCCGGCTCACCCTGCGCGGATTAACCTTGCGCAGGAACCCTTGGACTTTCGGCGACAGAGTTTCTCACTCTGTTTGTCGCTACTCATGTCAGCATTCGCACTTCCGATACCTCCAGGACGGGTCACCCCTGTCCCTTCACAGGCCTACGGAACGCTCCGCTACCGCGCATTGCTGCGCCCACAGCTTCGGCACGTGGCTTGAGCCCCGTTACATTTTCGGCGCAGGATTTCTATTAGACCAGTGAGCTATTACGCTTTCTTTAAAGGATGGCTGCTTCTAAGCCAACCTCCTGGTTGTTTTGGAATTCCCACATCCTTTCCCACTTAGCCACGATTTGGGGGCCTTAGCTGGTGGTCTGGGCTGTTTCCCTCTCGACGACGGACCTTAGCACCCGCCGTCTGTCTGCCGCGCTCGACTTTCCGGTATTCGGAGTTTGGTTAGGTTTGGTAAGACTTTGGGTCCCCCTAGCCCATCCAGTGCTCTACCCCCGGAAGTCATACGCGACGATCTACCTCAATAGATTTCGCGGAGAACCAGCTATTTCCGAGTTTGATTGGCCTTTCACCCCTAGCCACAGCTCATCCCCGACTTTTTCAACAGGCG
>NZ_BANB01000189.1 GCF_000964365.1 Acidisphaera rubrifaciens HS-AP3
CGGGCCGGCGCGCCCTTCCGCCCCGCAGCGCGAGGCCGCGCTGATGCCGCCGCTGATGCGGCCCGGCCAACGCCCCTCGCGCGCGCCGTCGTCGCGCAACGGCTTCCCGGCGCCGATGAACTACTCGTTCGGGCCGCTGGTCCCCTCGACCCGCGCGCCGCGCTCCATCGCGCGCTCGATGCTGGAGCCGCCGTCGTTCAATGATCAGGGTGATCCGGGCGCCGGGGAACGCACGGCATCGAGCATGATGACGGATTTCGCGCGCGTGCGCGAAGGCAACCCGGGGCCGGATTTCTACGCCTCATTGCGCCGCTGGTGGCTGGCGCACCGCTTCTATCCGCCGGAGGCCGTCGAGCGCGGCGAGGACGGCGACGTGCAGCTGGCGCTGATCGTGGACAGCCAGGGACGCGTGACGGACGTTGAGATCGAGGGCCGGTCGGGCTCGATGTATCTCGACATGGCCGGCGAGTCCGTCTGGCGCGACGCGCAGCTGCTGCCGCCGCCGGACAGCATGCACCGCAGCCACATCACCGTGGACATCACGCTGCACTATCAGCTGATCCGCTGAACGGGCGGTCCGGCGGAACCCCGATGCGCGCGCCGCCGTGATGGCGCGGTCGCAAAACAAAGCGGCCGGAGCGGTTGCCCGCCCCGGCCGCAGTCTTCTCTCCGCCCGTCGCAGCGGAGAGGTCGCGGAACCCGGTCAGCCGGCGCCGTTGTCCGACTGACCCGGAATGGCAACGAACAGCGGGTGTCCCTGATGCAGGACGCGCAGCGCGACCGAATTGCCGCCTTTGCGCGCTGCCTCGATCGCCTGGCGTGCCTCGCGCGGGGTCGCCACAGCGTGATCGCCCACGCCGAGGATGACGTCGTTCTGCTGCAGGCCCGCCTGCTCGGCGGGCGAGCCGGAGCGGACCTCGGCGATCACCGCGCCGCGGGTGTCGTCCGGAACGCCGAGCTGCTCGCGCATGTCCGGCGTCAGCGGCGCGAGGGCGAGACCGACGGTGCCCTCGTGATGCATGCTCTGGCCGGAGGTCGCATCGGCGTTCTGCAGGTCCGACGGCCGCGTGCCGAGCGTGACGTCCAGCGTGTGCGTGCCGCCGTCGCGCAGCACGGCGATCGTCGCCGTCGCGCCCGGCTGCATGCCGGCGATCGCGCTCACGAGCTCGCCGGGGTTGCCGATCGTCCGGCCGTTGACGGACTGGATGATGTCGCCCGATTTGAGCCCGGCATGCGCGGCCGGGCTGTCACTCTCGACATCGGCCACCAGCGCGCCCGCATGGGCCGGGCCTCGATCGGCCTGCACATGCATCGCCGAGGCAAGTGCCGGGCTGATCTGCTGCGCCTCGACGCCCAGATAGCCGCGGGTGACGTGGCCGTGCTCCTCAAGCTGCGCCACCACGTTGCGGACGGTGGAAGACGGGATCGCGAAGCCGATGCCGACCGAGCCGCCTGTCGGCGAGTAGATCGCGGAATTGACGCCGACCACCTTGCCGTCCTGCGTCAGCAGCGGGCCGCCGGAGTTGCCGCGGTTGATCGGGGCGTCGACCTGGATGAAGTTCGAGTTCAGCGGCCCGTCGCCGATGTCGCGTCCGCGCGCCGAGACGATGCCCGCCGTGACGGTGCCCGACAGGCCGAACGGATTGCCGACCGCGATGACCCACTGGCCGACGCGCACGTCGTTGGAGTCACCGAGCTGCAGGTAGGGCAGCTTGTGACCCGCCTTGATCCGCAGCACCGCGAGATCGGTCCCCGGATCGCGGCCGATGATCTTGGCCGGCAGGACGGTGCCGTCCTCCAGCGTGACGGTGACCGACTTCGCGTGCTCGATGACGTGGTTGTTCGTCACGATCGTGCCGTCGGCATCGACGAGGAAGCCGGAGCCGCGGGCCTCCTCATGCTGCACGCCGCGATGGCCGCCCATGCCACCACCCATGCCGCCGTTGGGGGCGCGGAACATGAACGGGAACGGCATCTGCTGCCCGCCCTGGCCGCCCTGGTCGTCGTCGCCGTTGTCGGCGGCGGGGGTGGCGGCGAGTTCCGTCGTGATCGACACCACGGCGGGGCTGACGCGCGAGACGAGGTTGGCGAAGTCCGGCACCGCCTGTGCAGGGGCGGCGGGAGCGATCGCATGCGGCGCGACGACCGGATCGGCATAGCCGACCTGACCGACCGCGAAGCCGCCGATCGCCGTGCCGGCCAGCAGCACGGCGGTCGCCGTCATCCGCGCCGTACGGCCGCGCAGGAGCGTGTAGCGTGGCATCAAGAGCCTCCTTGTTACATCCGCGTGCAGGGCGGCACGCCGCCATGCGTTGGATGCAACATGGAGTGGTCGGGTGAACGGGGCTCTGGCCGGCGGATGAAACTTGGGTATGCCGCGCCGGCGGCCAATGGCCGGGCGGGTGCCGATGTGCGCGGACCGGCCCGTGAGGGCCGGCGGGAGGCCGCTAGTTGAACAGCCTCTGCTGCGGCGGGTACGCCACGATGACGTCGCCCGGGTCCGTCAGGTTGAGCATCGCCCGGGCCCGCTCGTCGAGCGTGTCGCGGTCGAGATGGGCGCTGCGGAGCCCGGCCACGCGCCGTTCCCAGGCGTCGCGTTCGTGGACGGCCTGCGACAGGTCGGCCTGGGCCGTGCGCAGCAACACCTGCGCCTGGGCATAGGCCTTCAGGCCATGGTTTCCCTGGGTGGCGTTCCAGCAGAAATAGGCGGTGAGCGCCAGGAAGATGGCCGGCGGCACCGCCGCCCGGAGCCGCCGTCTGATCCCCGCCCCGATCGCCATGAGCTGTTTCCCGAGTCGCCGCTTGCTCATGGCAGCTTGTAGCGGCGCCCCGGGCGGCGGAGAACCGGCTTGGCCGTCCCGCAGGACGTTTCCGCCCGGACGTGGCCGCGAAGCCGCAGCCAGCGCCCGGGAGAGCCCGATCGCCCGGCCGTCAGCGGCGCAGGATCGTCCGACCCGCATAGCGCGCGGCCGGGCCGAGCGCCTGCTCGATGCGGATGAGCTGATTGTATTTCGCCGTGCGGTCGCTGCGGGCGAGGCTGCCGGTCTTGATCTGCCCGCAGTTGGTGGCGACCGCGAGGTCGGCGATGGTCGCGTCCTCGGTCTCGCCGGAGCGATGGCTCATCACCGCGGCCATGCCGGCGCGGTGGGCGATCTCCACCGTCTCCAAGGTCTCCGACAGGGTGCCGATCTGGTTGACCTTGACCAGGATCGCGTTGGCGGAGCGCTCCGCGATGCCCCGGCGCAGGCGCTCGGGGTTGGTGACGAACAGGTCGTCGCCGACGATCTGGACGCGCCCGCCAAGGGTCGCGGTCATGTGCGCCCAGCCCTCCCAGTCGTCCTCGGCGCAGCCGTCCTCGATCGACGCGATCGGGTAGCGGGCGGCGAGGTCGGCGAGGTAGTCGGTCATGCCGGCGGCGTCGAACCGCTTGCCCTCGCCCTCCAGGACGTAGACCCCGTCGTGGAACAGTTCGGTCGCGGCGCAGTCGAGCGCGAAGGTGATGTCCTCGCCCGGACGGTAGCCGGCGCGCTCGCAGGCGCGGGTGATGAAGGCGAGCGCCTCGTCGGCGGATTTCAGACCGGGGGCGAAACCGCCCTCGTCGCCGACATTGGTGTTGTGCCCGGCGTCGTGCAGGCCCTTTTTCAGTGCGGCGAACACCTCGGCGCCCATGCGGACGGCGTCGGCGACGGTGCCGGCGGCCACCGGCTGGATCATGAACTCCTGGATGTCGATCGGATTGTCGGCGTGCTTGCCGCCGTTGACGATGTTCATCATCGGCACCGGCAGCACGCGCGCGGAGACCCCGCCCAGGTAGCGCCACAGCGGCAGGCCGAGATCGGCCGCGGCGGCATGGGCGACCGCGAGCGAGACGCCGAGGATCGCATTGGCGCCGAGGCGCGACTTGTTCGCCGTGCCGTCCAGGTCGATCAGCAGGTTGTCGATCTTCAGCTGGTCCTGCGGGTCGAGGCCGCCGATCGCGTCGAAGATCTCGCCCTCGACATTGGCCACGGCGGTCAGCACCCCCTTGCCGCCGTAGCGCGCCTTGTCCCCGTCGCGCAGTTCGACTGCCTCATGCGCGCCCGTGGACGCCCCCGACGGCACCGCCGCGCGGCCGACGGCGCCGCTGTCGAGCGCCACCTCCACCTCCACCGTCGGGTTGCCCCGGCTGTCGAGGATTTCGCGGGCGATGATGTCGGCGATGGCGCTCATGGGGGCGTGCTCCGATCAAGTGGCCGTCGCCCGGTGGGTATCATCCCGGACGACCGGCCGCCAGCCGAGCCGGGCTAGACCCGCTCGATAAGCATCGCGATTCCCTGCCCCACGCCGATGCACATGGTGGCGATGGCGCGCTTCTGGCCGCGCACCTCCAGCGCGTGCGCCGCCGTCATCGCCAGCCGGGCGCCGGACATGCCGAGCGGATGGCCGAGGGCGATGGCGCCGCCATGCGGGTTCACGTGCTCCGCGTCGTCCGCGAGCCCGAGCTGGCGGGTGACCGCCAGCGCCTGCGCCGCGAACGCCTCGTTCAGCTCGATCACGTCGATATCGGCCAGCCGCAGCCCGGTGCGGGCCAGCAGCTTCTGCGTCGCCGGCGCCGGGCCGATGCCCATCACCCGCGGCGGCACGCCGGCGGTCGCCATCGCGACGACACGGGCGCGCGGCGTCAGGCCATGGCGCGCGGCCGCCTGTTCGGACGCGACGACCAGCGCCGCCGCGCCGTCGTTCACGCCCGAGGCGTTGCCGGCGGTGACGGTGCCGCCCGTCTTGCGGAACGGCGTCTTCAGCTTCGCCAGGTCCGCGAGCGTGGTGTCGCCGCGCGGATGCTCGTCCACCGCGACGGTCTGCGTGCCCTTGCGCGTCCTGATCTCGACCGGGGCGATCTCGGCGGCGAAATAGCCGCTTTCCTGCGCCACGCGGGCGCGCTGCTGCGAGCGGAAGGCGAAGGCGTCCTGATCGGCGCGGGCGATCTGATAGTCCTCGGCCACGTTTTCCGCCGTCTCCGGCATGGAATCGACGCCGTACTGCTCGCGCATCATCGGGTTGACGAAGCGCCAGCCGATGGTGGTGTCGAACACGTCCGCCTGACGGGCGAACGCCTCGGTCGCCTTGCCCATGACGAACGGGGCGCGGGTCATGCTCTCCACCCCGCCGGCCAGCATCAGGTCCGCGTCGCCGGCGCGGATCGCCCGCGCCGCCGACCCGACCGCGTCGAGGCCGGAGCCGCACAGGCGGTTGATCGTCGCCCCCGGAATGGTCGGCGGCAGGCCGGCCAGCAGCAGCGCCATGCGCGCGACGTTGCGGTTGTCCTCGCCCGCCTGATTGGCGCAGCCCATCAGCACGTCGTCCACCGCGTCCCAGTCGAGAGCGGGGCAACGCTCCTTCAGGACACGGACCGGATGCGCGGCCAGATCGTCGGTCCGCACGTCGCGCAGCGCGCCGGCATAGCGGCCGATCGGCGTGCGTACATACTCACAGATGAAAGCGTCGGCCATGTGCCACTCCCCTCGCCGCCCACCGGCGGCCTGCCGGCCGCCGCGCGCGGCTGCGCGGGAAAGCTCGGCCATTTATCCGTCCAAGGTTGCATGCCCCGGATGCGCCGCCTAGGCTCGGCTGCAATAACAACAAGAAGCAAGTGCGCCAACCATAGGGGAACGTCCATGGAGTTCGGCTACTTCACGATGCCATCCCATCCGCCGGAGCGGGATTTCCGGGCCGGCGCCGAATGGGACCTGCAGGTCCTGCGCTGGCTCGACGAACTCGGCTTCTCGGAATGCTGGATCGGCGAGCACCACACCGCCCCGTGGGAGCCCAACCCGGCCCCCGACCTTCTGCTCGCGCAGGCCTTCCGCGAGACGACGCGCATCAAGCTCGGCCCGGGCGGCTTCCTGCTGCCCTATCACCACCCGGCCGAACTCGCCAACCGGCTGGCGGCGATGGACCACCTGTCGGGCGGGCGGCTGCTGTTCGGCGTCGCCGCGAGCGGCCTGCCGAGCGACTGGGTGATGTTCCACGTGGACGGCATGAGCGGCCAGAACCGCGAGATGACGCGCGAGGCGCTGGACATCATCCTGCGCCTCTGGTCGGACGAGGCGCCGTTCACGATCGAGGGCAAATACTGGAAGGTGACCAAGCCGGAGCTGATGTTCGGCACCCTCCGCCCGCATCTGAAGCCGCTGCAGACGCCGCATCCGCGCATCGGGGTCGCCGGCCTGTCGAAGAAGTCCGACACGCTGAAGCTGGCCGGCGAGCGCGGCTACCTGCCGCTCAGCCTGAACCTCAATCCCGCCTATGTGGCGAGCCACTGGGAAAGCGTGGAGGAAGGCGCGCGCAGCACCGGCCGCACGGCGGACCGCAACGACTGGCGGCTGGTCCGCGAAATCTGCGTGGCCGACACCGACGAGGAAGCGTGGCGGCTGGCGGTGGACGGCCCGATGGGCCGGATGATGCGCGAGTATTTCCTGCCGCTGCTCGGCAATTTCGGCTTCCTCGACTACCTCAAGCACGACCCTGCGATGGCCGATTCCGACGTCACGGTCGAGTACTGCGCGCGGCGGAACTGGCTGGTCGGCTCGCCCAAGACGGTGGCCGAGAAGATCGAGACGATCTGGGAGGAGCTCGGCGGCTTCGGCAGCCTGCTGACCTTCGGCTTCGACTACGCCGACAACCCGCGCGCGTGGCGCCACTCGCTGGAACTGATCCAGCGCGAGGTGCTGCCGCTGGTCGGGCATCTGCATAACGACCCGGTCGCGCACGCGGCCGAATAAGGGACAACGAGGCGGGCGTCACCGCGCCCGCCTCAGCCCCGCCGCCCCTCAGTTCTCCGGGCGTTCGATCCGCGCGAGACCGCCCATATAGGGCCGCAGCACGTCCGGCACGGCGATCGCGCCGCCGTCCTGCTGGTATGTCTCCATCACCGCGATGAGCGCGCGGCCGACCGCGACGCCGGAGCCGTTCAGCGTGTGCACATGCGCGAGCGTCTTGCCGTCGCGAGCACGGAAGCGGGCGTTCATCCGCCGCGCCTGGAAGGCGCGGCAGTTGGAGCAGCTGCTGATCTCGCGCCACGCGCGCTGGCCCGGCAACCACACCTCCAGGTCATAGGTCTTGGCGGCGGAAAATCCGGTGTCGCCGGCGCACAGCAGCACGCGGCGATAGGTCAGGCCGAGCCGGGCCAGCACCGTCTCCGCGCAGAGCGTCATCCGCTCGTGCTCGTCGGCCGAGGCCTCGGGATGGGCGATGGAAACCAGCTCGACCTTGCGGAACTGATGCTGGCGCAGCATGCCGCGCGTGTCGCGCCCGGCGGCGCCCGCCTCGGAGCGGAAACAGTCGGTGAGCGCGGTCATGCGCAGCGGCAGCGCCGTCTCGGCCAGGATCTCGCCGGCCGCGAGGTTGGTCAGCGGCACCTCCGCGGTCGGGATCAGCCAGCGCCCGTCGGTGGTGCGGAACAGGTCGTCAGCGAATTTCGGTAACTGGCCGGTGCCGTACATCGTCGCGTCGTTGACGAGCGAGGGCGGTAAGACCTCGGTGTAGCCGTGCTCGGTCGTGTGGGTGTCGAGCATGTACTGGCCGAGGGCGCGCTCCATGCGCGCGAGCGCGCCGCGCAGCACGGTGAAGCGGGCGCCCGCGAGCTTCGCCGCGCCGGCGAAATCCATCAGGCCGAGCGCCTCGCCCAGTTCGAAATGTTCGCGCGGCGACGCGACGGGATCGGCGGGCTCGCCATGGACATGCAGCACGACGTTGGCCGTCTCGTCGGCGCCCTCCGGCACGTCGGGGTCGAGGATGTTGGGAAGGACGGCGAGTGCCTCGTCGATCGCCGCCTCACCCTCCGCCGCCCGGCGCTCCAGCGCCTCCATCTCGGCGCGCAGCGCGGTCGCCTCGGCTTCCTGCGGCGCCGTGTCGTCGCCGCGCCGCCGCCCCTCGCCCACCGCCTTGGACAGCGCATTGCGCCGCGACTGCATCCCCTGCAGCGCCGTCAGCGCGTCGCGCCGCGCGGTGTCGATGGCGAGCAGCGCCTCCGCCTGTGCCGCCATCCCCCGCCGCGCCAGCGCCGCGTCGAACGCCGCCGGATCGGCGCGCAACGCCTTCAGGTCGTGCATCAGGCCTCCACCGGCTTCGGCTCGACGAACCGCGCCACGATGATCGAGATTTCGTACAGCAGCACCAGCAGCAGCGCGAGCGCGACCTGCGAATAGACGTCCGGCGGCGCGAGGATGGCGGCCAGGACGAACATGCCGACAAAGGCATAGCGCCGCGCCCGCTTCAGCCCCTTGGACGAGACGATGCCGACGCGCGCGAGAAGCGTCAGCAGCACCGGCACCTCGAACGTCAGGCCGAAGGCGAAGAGCAGCTTCATCACCAGGCCGAGATAGTCGTTCACGTCGATCTGCGGCTTGATCGCCAGCGCGCCGCTCGCCCCGCCGCCGGAAAAATACGAAAGGAAGAACTTCCACGCGACGGGGAAGACGAAATAGTACGCGATCGCCGCGCCGGTGATGAACAGCACCGGCGTCGCGATCAGGAAGGGCAGCAACGCCTTCTTCTCGCTGCGATACAGGCCGGGTGCCACGAACAGCCAGATCTGCGTCGCGAAGATCGGAAAGCCCATGAAGGCGCCGCCGAACATGGCGACCTTCAGGTAGACAAGGAACGGCCGCGTCAGCCCGGTCGCGATGATCGCGCCCTGCAACTCCGGCCGCTGCGCGAGCAGCCCCTCCAGCGGTGCCGCGAGGAAGGCATAGATGTCGCGCGCGAAATACCAGCTGACGGCGAACATCAGCAGGAACGCCACCATCGAGTACAGCAGCCGGCGGCGCAGCTCCACCAGATGCTCCAGCAGGGGCATCGGCTTGTCGTTGATCGGGTCTTCGATGTTCGGTGTCGCGTCCACGCGTCGTTGTCCTGCGCGCCGTTCAGTCGCCGTGCGCGGCGATCGACGGCGGAATGAAGGCCGGGGCCACGTCGGCGGCCGAAGACGCGGCCTCGGTGGCCGGCGGCGCGGCGGCGGCCGCCGGCTCGACCTCGACCGGCGC
>NZ_BANB01000188.1 GCF_000964365.1 Acidisphaera rubrifaciens HS-AP3
CCGCTGCTGCCGGTCTGGCTCTATTACGTGGCGGGCGTGCCGACCCTGGTGCTGATGCTGCGCGGGCGGGTGGGGCCGCTGCCGCGCGTGGCGGACTGGCCGCTGCTGGCGGGCGTGGGTCTCGCGGGGTCGGGCGCCTATCTCGCGTTCTGCGCCGGGCTTGAGACGGGCGCGGTCGCGGTGGTCACGGTGCTGTCGTCGCTGGCGAGCGGGGTCGCAATCCTGCTCGCGCGCGCGTTCCTGCATGAGCGTCTGGCGGCGCATCAATGGGCCGGGGCCGCCGGCATCCTGGCAGGCCTCGCCCTGGTGAACGCCGGCTGAGGGCGGCTGGACAAGGCATGGGCGCGCGGCGGAGGGTGCGGCCTTTCCCAGCCGGAGCCAGGACACCGCCATGATGTTCGACATGCAGGCACTCGGGCCGCAGGACACGTACAAGCTGCTGGTCGCGACCGTGGTGCCGCGCCCGATCGCCTGGGTCACCACGCTGGACGCGGACGGCGTCCTGAATGCCGCGCCCTATTCGTTCTTCAACGCGATGTCGGGCTCGCCGCCCGTCGTCTGCTTCGGCATCGGCGGACGCCGCCCGGCGGATGCCAAGGACACAGGTAACAACATCCGCGCGACCGGTCAGTTCGTGGTGAATCTCGTGAGCTACGACACGGCCGAGGGGATGAATGTCTGCGCGATCGACTTCCCGCCCGAAGTGGACGAACTGCATCAGGCCGGGCTGACGGCCATCCACAGCGAGCGCGTGCGCCCGCCGCGCATCGCGGAGAGCCCCGTCAGCATGGAGTGCGAGAGGCTGGTGCTGGTCGATGTCGGTATCGACCGCACCGTGGTGATGGGCACGGTGGTCGCCATGCACGTGCGCGACGACTGCGTGCTGGACGCGGCGAAGTGCTACATCGACACGCCGAAGCTCGATCTCGTCGGACGCATGCACGGACGCGGCTGGTATGCGCGCACGACCGACCGGTTCGAGATGCCGCGCATCGACGTCGCGTCGTGGAAGCTGCGGCCATAGGCGGCGGAAAGGCAGGGCCGCGCCGCGGCCCTGCCTCCGGGAGGTGCGGTCAGATCTCGCCGCGCTTCATCATCGCCGTCATGTTGTCGGCCTGACGGATCGCAAGCGAGACGATCGTCAGCGTCGGGTTGCAGGCCGCACCGGTGGTGAACTGGCTGCCGTCGGACACGAACAGGTTCTTGATGTCGTGCGTCTGGCCGTATTTGTTCACCACGCCGTCGCGCGGATTCTCGCTCATCCGGTTGGTGCCCATGTTGTGGGTGCTCGGATAGGGCGGCGTCGGGAAGGTGCGCACCGCGCCCACCGCGTCGTAGATCGCGGCCCCCTGCTTGTAGGCGTGGTTGCGCATGGCGACGTCGTTGTCGTGATCGTCGAAATGCACCGAGGCGACGGGCAGGCCGTACTGATCCTTGGCCACCGGATCGAGCGTCACGCGGTTGGTCTCGCGCGGCATGTCCTCGCCCACGATCCAGAGCCCCGCCATGTTGGCGTAGTCGTCGAGCGCGCTGGTGAACGGACGGCCCCAGGCGCCGGGATTGAGAAAGGCCGCCATGAACGGCAGGCCCAGACTGAGCGTCTCCAGCTCGTAGCCGCCGACGAAGCCGCGCGACGTGTCGAGCCGCGCCTCGTCGCGCACGATGCCGGCCATCGTCGTGCCGCGATACATGTGCACCGGCCGCTCGAACACCGCGTAGACCGAGCCTGTCATGTGGCGCAGATAGTTGCGCCCGACCTGACCGGAGCTGTTGGCCATGCCGTCGGGATACTTGCTGCTCGCGCTGTTGAGCAGCAGGCGCGGGCTTTCGATCGAGTTGCCGGCGACCGCGACGATGCGCGCCTTCTGCCGCTGGTGCTGGCCGTTGGCGTCGGCATAGACGACGCCCGTTACCTTGCCCGACGCGTCATGCTCGATATGCAGCGCCATGCAGGCGGGGCGCACCTCCAGGTTGCCGGTCGCCTCGCCCTTGGGGATTTCCGTGTACAGCGTCGACCACTTGCCGCCAGACTTGCAGCCCTGGAAGCAGAAGCCGATCTGCTGACACGCCCCGCGCCCGTCGCGGGGCTGGCTGTTGATCGACATGTTGCCGGTGTGGACTTCCTTGTACCCGATCTTGCGGGCACCGGCCTCCAGCACCTTGTAGTTGTTGTTGCCGGGCAGCCGCGGGATGTTGTTGGTCCCGGTGGTGCCCATCTTGTACTCGGCCTTGGCGTAGTACGGCTCCATCTCCTCGAGCGTGATGGGCCAGTCGAGCAGGCTCGCGCCGGCGAGCGTGCCGTATGTCGTCTTGGCCTTGAACTCGTGTGGCTGGAAGCGCAGCGACGCGCCGGCCCAGTGGACGGTCGAGCCGCCGACCGACTTCACGATCCATGCCGGCAGGTTCGGGAAATCCTTGTGCACGCGCCACGTGCCGGACGTCGTGCGCATGTCCTTCCACGCGAGCTGCGCGAAGCTTGCCCATTCGTCGTTGATGAAGTCCGGGATCTCGTGCCGCTTGCCGGCTTCGAGGATGACGACCTTCACCCCCTTCTGTGCCAGCTCGTTGCCGAGCGTACCGCCGCCGGCGCCGGAGCCGACGATGACGACGACGCTGTCGTCGTTCTGATCGAACTTGTTGGCCATTGTGATGTTCCCCCCGCGCCCGCGCTCAGACCGACGACAGCCAGTCGATGTCGTTGAAGCCGCGGTGGATGTAGCCGCCCTTGTCGGCAGACGCGCCCTCGTAGCCGAATTTCGGCCACACGGCCTTCTGGTTGTAGAGCGTCACTATCAGGTCGGAGCGGACCTTCTTGAAGAAGGGCGTGTCCTCGTTCGCGCGCAGCACGCCCACGCGCTGCTCCTCCCACGCGAGGCCGATATAGGTGACGCCGTGCCTGTTCTGCGAATCGGCGTCGAGACGGGCGATGCCCTCCTCCAGCATCGTGCGCAGCGCCGCGTCGCCGCCGGCCTGCGCGTCGTACGGCTTGATCGCGTTGACGTAATAGATGTCGGCCAGATGGTCGTGCGGATAGATGTCGCGCGCCATGCGCACCAGCGACGCCATCGTGTGCGGCGTCAGGTGGCTCGCGTCCTGCGCCCATGCCGCATCGGCGCTGATGGCCGCGGCGACGAAGCCTCCGCTCGCGAGCGCCGCCGCGGGCACGGCGGCGGCACCGCCGCGCAGCACCGTGCGCCGGCTGACCCGCGTGCGCTTGTCGATTTCTCTCATTGTCGTTGTCCCCCCAAAAATCCGGTTCGTTTGGTTACCTGAAGCGGCCGTGACGCTGGAGCACCTCGATCTGATAGCCGTCGGGATCGGCGACGAAGAAGAAGCGCGCCATCAGGCCGCCGTCGCGATGAAACTCCTTGATCGGGCGCGGCGACAGGCCCTGTTCGGTGAAGCGGGCGTGCTCGGCGTCGAGGTCGGACACCGAATAGGCGATGTGGCCGTAGCCGTTGCCGAGGTCGTAGGGCTCCGTGCGGCCGTGATTGATCGTCAGCTCCAGCTCGAACGGACTGCCCTCGCCCACCAGATAGACCAGCGTGAAGCCGTCGAAGTCATAGCGGTCGGCGACCGTCATGCCGAAGCCGCGGCGGTAGAAATCGACGGACCGCGCCTCGTCGAGGACGCGGATCATCGAATGGATCGTCTTGGCCATCAGTGCTGTTCCTTGAGGTAGCCGATGATCGTGTGGCGCACCGTCGGATCATCCTGGTGATAGAGCATCACCGCGCCCGGTATCATCGCCTGCGGGTTGGTCAACCAGCGATCCAGATGCGCCTCGTCCCAGACCCAGTCGGCCTTGGCGAAGCCGGCGGAGTATTTGAATCCGGGATAGGTGCCGGCGCGCCGCCCATAGACGCCGAACAGGTTCGGCCCCTGCCGGACCTCGTCGCTTTTCTGCGCGATGTGGCAGGTGCCGCACTGATTGGCGAACAGCGTCGCGGGATCGGGCTTCGCGTCGTCGTCGGACGGCAGCGGGATCTGCGCGCGCGCCGCCGCGGCGCACAAGATGACCGACACCGCGATGCCGGACGCCAGACTCGCCAACGACGCCTTTCGCACGTGCCCCCCGATCGCGCTCCGTTACAGCGACGGTAGGGAGGGCGTGACGGGCGCGGGTAGTATCAGGCTACGACAACCGGTTCCGCCCGCCCGGCGCCCTGTCCGCCGACCCGCTCGCCGCCCTGCGCGGGCTCGCGTCCCGGCGCCGGCATGCGCGCGTCGCGACGGGCCGCCACCTGCGCCGCGTGCAGGTCCTGGTTGTTCAGGAAATGCAGGCAGGTGACGCGCAGGAAGCTCGCGAAATTGGCGACCCCGCCCTGCCGTTCCATGATTTCGTCGTGCAGCACGGAGACGAACCGGTTGAGCGACATGCCCTCGCGGCCGGCGATTTCCTCAAGGATGTCCCAGAAAGCCGCCTCCAGCCGCACGGATGTCGCGTGGCCGTGCAGGCGCATCGGCCGCGTCTCGGCGGCGTAGGAGGCCGGGTCCTGGCTCGCGAACAGGCGGCACATGCGACGCTCCTCGTTCTGGGCGGCCGTTGGCGCAGCCGCGGTTGTTGCTTGGCCGCCATCATGCGGCGCGACCCGCGCGGCGGCAACCGTGGCGGGTCCGCACGGCCGTGGCGGGGCTTGCCTCCCGCATCGCCGCGTTCCAATTCTCGCGACATGCAGATCGCCCGCACCCGCGAGGACCTCGCCCGCGCCCTGTCCGCCCTGCGTCGCGACGGTCGTACCCTCGGCTTCGTGCCGACCATGGGCGCGCTGCACGCGGGTCACGTGGCGCTGCTCGCGCGCGCCCGGGCGGAGTGCGACGCGACCGCCGCCTCGATCTTCGTCAACCCGCTGCAGTTCGGGCCGAACGAGGATTTCGCCCGCTATCCGCGCGACGAGGCGGGCGATCTGGCGACGCTGGATGCGGCGGGATGCGACGTGGCGTGGCTGCCGGACGTCGCGACCATGTATCCGCCCGGATCGGCCACCGCGATCGAGGTCACGGGCCCGGCCGAGGGGTGGGAGGGCGCGGTCCGCCCCGGCCATTTCCGCGGCGTCGCCACCGTCTGCGCGCGGCTGTTCGGGCAGGTGCGTCCGACCCACGCCTATTTCGGCGAAAAGGACTGGCAGCAGGTGCAGGTGGTGCGGCGCATGGTCGCCGACCTCGCGCTGCCGCTCGAGATCGTCGCCGTCCCCACGGTGCGCGAGGCCGACGGCCTCGCGCTGTCGTCACGCAACCGATACCTCGCCCCCGCCGAGCGGGAGGGCGCGCCGCGCCTGTACTCGGTCATGCGCGGCGCGGCCGCCGCCATCGTGTCCGGCGCGGACGTGGCCGACGCGCTGGGGCAGGCCCGCGCGGCGCTGGAACAGGCG
>NZ_BANB01000187.1 GCF_000964365.1 Acidisphaera rubrifaciens HS-AP3
CATCACGCCGAAGCGGGAGAAGATCAGATCGGCGGCGGCGGCGGAGAAATCATGCGTCGATGCGTCGGCGACCTCGAGCGTGACGTTCGCAAGTCCCGCCTCCGCCACCCGCGCCCGCGCGCGCGCCAGCATCACGCGCGAGAAATCGGCCGCGGTGACATGCCCGCCCGGCCCGACCCGCTCGGCCAGTTGCAGCACCGTGGCGCCGCAGCCGCAGCCGATGTCGAGCACGCGCTCGCCCGCGACCGGGCCCACGCGATCGAGCGTGGTGCGCGTCAGCCCGTCGAACAGCGCGTCGATCTTCGTCTGCAACGCGACCCAGCGCGGGCCGCCGTCCTCGTTCCAATAGGCTTCCTCGTCGCGCGGGGCGTCGGTCGCGGCGTCAGCGGTCATGCGTGGGTTCCTGGAGCGTCGCCGGGTGCGGATCAGTGCGCAAAGGCGATGAGCTGGCGCACGGGGGCGCCGGATTTGAGGTTGGCGAAGCCGTCGTTGATGTCGGCGAGCGCCATCTCGCCGGAGATCAGGTGGTCGAGATTGAGCCGCCCCTGCCGCCAGAACTGCAGGATGCGCGGCATGTCCACCCGGAAGCGGTTGCCGCCCATCGTGGTGCCCTGGATGCGCTTGTCGCGCAGCAGGTCGGCGCCCTGCAGCTCGATCTTCACGCCGACCGGCAGCATGCCGATCACCGTCGCCAGACCGCCCGGACGCAGCATGCGGAACGCCTGCTCCGCCGTTGCCTTCAGCCCCAGCGCCTCGAAGCTGTAGGCGACGCCGCCGCCCGTCAGGTCGCGCACCGCGCCGACCGGATCGACGGCGGAGGCATCGACGGTGTCGGTCGCGCCGAGCGCGCGCGCCAGATCGAGCTTCGACGCCAGCGTATCGATGGCGATGATCCGCGCCGCCCCGGCCAGCGCCGCGCCCGCCACCGCCGACAGGCCGACGCCGCCGCAGCCGATCACCGCGACCGTGCTCCCCGGCTCGACCTTCGCCGCGTGGAACACCGAGGCGACGCCGGTGATAACGCCGCAGCCGACCAGCGCCGCCTGCGCGAGCGGGATGTCGTCGTCGATCTTCACCAGCGCGTTCTCGTGCACCAGCATCTGCTCGGCAAAGGACGACAGGTTCATGAACTGATGCAGCACGTCGCCCTGCCACGCGAGCCGGCGCGCGGCGCCCGGCGGCAGCTTCACGTCCGTCCCCTCGCACAGGTTGGGGTGCCCGGTCAGACAGGGCGTGCAGGTGCCGCAGAACACCGACAGGCAGGTCACGACGTGATCGCCCGGCTTCACATGCGTCACGTCCTCGCCCACCGCCTCGACGATGGCCGAGGATTCATGGCCGAGCACGCACGGCATCGGCCAGGGCCACAGCCCTTCGATGAAATGCAGGTCGCTGTGGCAAAGCCCGGCATAGGCGGTGCGCAGCAGCACCTCCCGCCGTTGCGGGCGGGTGATGGACACGTCCTCGATCGTGATTGGGGTGCCCGGGGCATGGAGCACGGCGGCTTTCATGGGCAGGCCTCCATCGGCGTGATCTCCGGTCGGGAACGCGGCCGCATCCGGGGCGCGAAGGCGGCGACGCGGCGGAGGCTGCCCGCCCGGCGCTGCCAAGACAAGACCGACCGCCGGCGGCCGCGCCGCGAGAGACCAGCGTCAGCCGGGAGAGCGACCGCGCAACGCCGCCGCGGCGCGCCGTGTCCGGGTCAGGTCACCCGGGTCGGGCCAGCCCGGGTCAGGTCACCCGGACGGCACAAACGTGTCACGCCGGGCGGGTCACGGGGACCCGCCCGGCGCGGACATCGACGGCGAGCCGATAGGGTCGCCGAAAGACGGCAGCCGGCGTTCCGCCCCGCGTTCCGCCGGCCGGGCGAGGCGCCCGGCCGGGACCGCGGGACAGGACCGTCGGCGCGCCGCGTTACTTCGACGAGCCGGCCGGCATCGGAGCCGGCGCCGGGGCGGCGCCGCCGCCACCGCCGCCCGGCATGAACGGCGTGCCGGTCTGCGCCGCCTTGAGGCTCTCGGCGTTCAGATCGTCGGCCGACATGTCGCCACCCGACCGCATGCCCTTGCCGGACATGTGGTGCATGCCGGACATGCTGCCGTGATGCATGCTCGACATGTGATGCGATCCGGACATGTGATGCATGCCCGACATGTGATGGCTGCCGCTCGTGGCCTTACCGCTCGTCTTGTCGGGGGTCGTCGTGCTGTCGTTGGCGGCCATCGACTGCTGCGACGCGGGGTGATGCTTGCGCATCGCGGAGGTGTAGGGGGTTGCCGCGAAAGCAGGCGCGGCGAGGGCAACGGCGGAGATCGCCGTCAGGATGAGACGTCCGTTCATGGCATGTCCTGTCTTGTCTTGTTAGGCCGGCACAATGACCCGAACACCTTAACATCCTTACCCGGGCATGCACGTGGAAATGCAACTAAAAAGCACACCATGTTGCACGGATGTCGCATCATGCCGGGAAGAATGGCTGGCCTAGCCGGCGCGACTGGCCGTGGAAGACGGCGACCAGCCCGCCATCGCCGCCGCGCACCTCGATGTCGGTCAGGCCCGTGCGCCCCGCCTGCGCCCGGTCGGCGGCGGTCGCGACCAGCCGCTCTCCCACCCGCGCGGGCCGCAGGAAGGTGATCGCCGCGTGCTGCGCCACCGCGCGCTCGCCGTGGCTGTTGCAGGCATAGGCAAAGGCGGTGTCGGCGAGGGTGAAGATGAAGCCGCCGTGACACATGCCGTGGCCGTTCGCCATCGCCTGCGTCACCGCCATCGACATGGTCGCCGTCCCCGGCCCGATCGCATCGAGGCGTATGCCAAGCCCGCGGGCCGCCTCGTCGTCGCGCCACATCGCCTCGGCACAGGCTGCCGCCAGGTGCTGCGGATCGTCGGAGACGCTCATCGGCCCCTCATTTCGGCGGTCGCGGCAGCGGCAGGTTGGTCCGATAGATCACCCGCTTGAGGGCGAAGGCCGACCGGATCGCCCGCACCCCGTCGATGCGCGACAGCCGGCCGCGCATGAACTGCTCATAGCTGGCGAGGTCGGCGCACACCACGCGCAGCAGATAGTCGCTGGTGCCCGCCATCTCGTAGCACTCCATCACCTCGGGATAGTCGGCGATCGCCCGTTCGAAGCGTTCGAGGTTGGCCTCGCTCTGCGCCGCCAGCTCGATCGTGACGAACACGTGGACCGCGAGCCCCACCCGCTCCTGATCGAGCAGCGCGACATAGCGCTGGATGATCCCCGCCTCCTCCAGTAGGCGCTGCCGCCGGTGGCAGGGCGAGGCGGACAGTCCCACCCGCTCCGCCAGCTCCACGGTCGTCGCCCGCCCGTCCTGCTGCAGGTGATCGAGGATGGCGACGTCGATACGATCAAGCTGCATGCGCGCGCCGCGGGGCATCGCCCGCAGCCGGGCTGAGACGGCATATCATTTTGCACCGCACCATTAGAAGATTCTGCCAATCTCCGCATCGCTGCTGGTCAACTATGGCAGGACGCACGCACCAACTCCAGATTAGAGTCGGGCTTTCGAAACGCACGGCACGGCCCAGGGGCCGGGGAAGGTTGCGATGGATATCGGCGTCCCGACGAACGGCGTTCCGCTGACCGCACGACCGCTGGAATCCCGCTACACCGACACCGGCGACAAGCTGCTGATGACCGGCATCCAGGCGCTGGTGCGCGTGCTGCTCGAACAGGCGCGGCGCGACCGCGCGGCCGGGCGGCGCACCGCCGGTCTCGTCTCCGGCTATCGCGGCTCGCCCCTTGGCGGGCTCGACCTCGAACTCTGGCGGCGGCGCAAGCTGATCGACGCGCACGACATACGCTTCCAGCCGGGACTGAACGAGGATCTGGCCGCCACCATGCTCTGGGGCAGCCAGCAACTCGACGCCTTCCCCGGCAAGCGTGTCGATGGCGTGTTCGGCATGTGGTACGGCAAGGGGCCGGGCGTCGATCGGTCCGGCGACCCGTTCCGCGCCGCCAACATGCTCGGCACCGCCGCCCTCGGCGGGGTGCTCGCGGTCACCGGCGACGACCACGGGGCGCAATCATCGGTCTATCCGCACCAGACCGACCACGTGCTGCACGGCGTGATGATGCCCGTCCTCGCGCCCGCGGGCGTGCAGGACATCCTGGATTACGGGCTCGCCGGCTATGCGCTCTCGCGCTTCTCCGGCCTCTGGGTCGCGCTGAAGCTGACCAGCGAGACGGCCGAACAGGGGGCCACCGTCCACATCCCCGGCGCCGAGGCCTGGGCCACGCCCGACTTCCCCCTGCCTGCCCACCCGATGGGCTACGACACCGCCCTCGCCTATCCGCGCGACCGCGCCGAACTCGAGCGCCGGCTGATGGAGGACCGCATCCCGGCGGCACTCGCCTGGGCGCGCGCCAACCCGTTCGACCGGCTGGTCGCGGCGGGCGAGGACGCGCCGCTCGGCCTCGTCACCGTGGGCAAGGCGCACGCCGACACGATCCACGCGCTGCGCCTGCTCGGCCTCGAGGGCGACCCGCGCATCGCCCTCTATAAGGTCGGGCTTACCTGGCCGATCGAGGCGGAGGGGCTGCGCCGCTTCGCCGCCGGCCGCCGCGTGCTGCTCGTCGTCGAGGAAAAGCGCAGCATCGTCGAGGCCCAGGCCCGCGACGCCCTCTATGACATGCCGGCCGACCGCCGCCCCGCGATCATCGGCAAGACGGCGCTCGACGGCAGCCCGCTGCTGCCCGCCGTCATGGAAATCGCGCCGGAGGACGTGGCCGGGGCCATCGTGCGCACCCTGCGCGCCCTCGGGCTCGACGCGCCGCTGCCGCCCACCGTCACCCCGCCCGCCCCCTTCGCCGGGCAATTGCAGCGCACCCCCGCCTTCTGCGCCGGCTGCCCGCACGCGACCTCGACCCGCATCCCGGACGGCAGCTTTGCCAATGCCGGCATCGGCTGCCACTTCCTGACGATGGGCGAGGCGGACGTCACCCGCACCTTCAGCCAGATGGGCGGCGAGGGCGCGGGCTGGGCCGGCATGGCCCCCTTCACCGACCTGCCGCACATGTTCGTCAACCTCGGCGACGGCACCTATCAGCATTCCGGCAGCCTCGCGATCCGTCAGGCGGTCGCGGCGGGCACCAACGTCACCTACAAGATCCTGTTCAACGACGCCGTCGCCATGACCGGCGGCCAGCCGGCCGAAGGCGGCCCCTCCGTCGTCCACATCGCGGCCCAGGTCGCGGCGGAGGGCGTCGCGCGCGTCGCCGTCGTCGCCGACGATCCCGACCGCCTGCCCGCCGTCGCCGCCCTGCCCGCCGGCACGCTGCGCGCCGGGCGCGACCAGCTCGACGAGGTCCAGCGCACCCTGCGCGACATCCCCGGCGTGACCGTCCTGATCTACGACCAGGTCTGCGCCACCGAAAAACGCCGCCGCCGCAAGCGCGGCACCATGGCGCAGGCCGACGTCAACGTCCGCATCAACGCCGATGTCTGCGAGAATTGCGGCGACTGCTCGGCGCAGTCGCTGTGCATCGCGATCGAGCCGATCGACACCCCGCTCGGCCGCAAGCGACGCATCAACCCGACCGCGTGCAACGTCGATCTCTCCTGCCTCAAGGGCTTCTGCCCGAGTTTCGTCACGCAGGACGGGCCGCCCCGCGCCCCCGCCGCCGATGCGCGGTGGGAGACGCGCGAGGCCGCCCTCGCCGAGACGCTGCCGCCGCCCGACGCCGCGGCGCT
>NZ_BANB01000186.1 GCF_000964365.1 Acidisphaera rubrifaciens HS-AP3
GGCGGCGGCGGCGGCGGCGCTGGACGACTGCGACGTGATCGCGCTCGCGCAGTTCAGCCTCGCGCGGGCGGCGGATGCGGTCGCGGCGGCCACGGGACGGCCGGTGCTGACGACGCCGGACAGCGCGGTGCGCAAGCTGCGCCGGCTGCTCGGCGCCTGAACGGCGAACATAAGAAAACGGGGGAGACGGGACATGCGGTTCGACAAGCGGGTGGCGGTGGTGACCGGCGGCTCACAGGGGATCGGCGAGGCGGCGGCGCGGGTGCTGGCGCGCGAGGGCGCGTCGGTCGCCGTGCTCGCGTCATCGAGCGTGGAGAAGGCGCAGCGCGTCGCGGCGTCGCTGCCGGGACAGGCGCGCGCCTATGCCGCCGACGTGCGCGACGGCGCCGCGCTGCGCCGGGTGATCGACGCGGTGTGCCGGGATTACGGCCGCATCGACATCCTGGTGAACAGCGCGGGCGTGTTCTATCCGACGCCGGTCGGCGAGACCGACGACGACGCCTATGACCGCACCATGGACATCAACGTCAAGGGCACGTGGAACGCGATCAGCGCGGTCGCGGCGACGATGAAGGCGGCGCGCTACGGCCGCATCGTCAACGTTGCGTCGGTGTGCGGGATGACGGCGCTGGGCGGCTATGCGGTCTATTCGGCGAGCAAGGCGGCGGTGATCATGATGACGCGCGCGCTGACGCAGGAGCTGTCGCCGCACGGCATCAACGTCAACGTGGTGGCACCCGGCAACACCGAGACGCCGATGAACCACGACATACGCACCAAGCCGGAGCTGAAGCCGTTCCTCGACGCGATGGCGGCGCGCACGCCGAGCGGGCAGACCTATTCGAGTGCCGAGGACATCGCCAACATCATCGCCTTCCTCGCCTCCGACGCGGCGCGGGCGATGCACGGCTCCTGCGTGCTGGCCGACGAGGGATTCTCCAGCGTCCTGTAGGCGTCACGGCGCGGCGTCGTCCCACACCGCGCCGAGCCGCGCCGTCTCCTCCGCCAGCACCGCGAGGAAGGCGGCGGCGGCGGCCGGCAGGGCGCGGGAGGAGGCCTGCACCGCCACCAGGTCGAGGGCGAGCGGCGGGTCGGCGAGCGGGCGGATCGTGTAGCGGCCGGGGGCGGCGTCGGAGGCCATCAGCACCCCCGGCAGGATCGCCACCCAGTCGGTGCGCGCGACGAGATCGAGGGTGGCGAACATGGTGTCGAGTTCCATCGTCGCGGCGATCCGCGCGCGGCTCGCGGCGAGGTAGGCGCGCAGCGTCTGCGCCCGCGCGTTCTGCGCCGCCGGCGTGACGATGCGCAGCGGCGGCAGGTCGGCGAGGCGCACCGGGCGGCGATGATCCGCCCCCCCGCCCGCCGTCACCAGCAGTTCCGGCGTGCGCGCGAAGGGCTGCGCGCGCAGGCCGTGCATGTCGCCGCCCGCGGGCACGATGGCGAAGGCAACGTCGCCCGTGCGGACCTGTTGCAGCAGGGCGGCGCTGTAGGCCTCCACGATGCGGACGATGACGTTGGGGTGGCGTTCGTGGAAGCGGACCAGCGCGCCGGCGAGCACGCAGCGCGTCATCGTCGGCATCAGCCCGATGCTGCATGTCCCGTCGAGCCCGCCCGCGTAGACGCGCAGCGCCTGCCCCGCCGCGTCGTTGAGGCGCAAGACCTCGACGCAGTGGCGGTAATAGAGGTCGGCGGCGGGCGTCGGCTGCACCTGCGCCGGCCCGCGCAGGAACAGCGCCATCCCGGCGCGCGCCTCCAGCTTGCGGATGTGCTGCGAGACGCCGGATTGCGTGGCGCCCTCGCGCTCCGCCGCGGCGGTGAAAGAGCGTTCCTCGTAGACGGCGACGAAATAGCGGATGTCGCGCAGGCTGTCGGCGAGCGTCATCACCAAACCTGATGCCTCCCAGGCGATCATGTCCTTGGACCGCCGCGCGCGCACGTCCTAGTTTTGGTGGACGAGGCAGGCAGGCGGGCGCCGTGGACGGAACCGACGACACACATCTGGATCTGACGAAAGGCGCCGACGCGCAAGCGCTGCGCACGGCGCTCGGCCGTTTCGCGACGGGCGTGACGGTGGTGACGACGCGCGGCGAGAGCGGCCGCGCGGAGGGTCTGACGGCCAATTCCTTCGCCTCCGTATCGCTCGATCCGCCGCTGGTGCTGTGGTCGCTGCGCAGCGGCGCGCCGTCGCTGGCGGGCTTTCTCGGCGCCGGGTGGTTCGCGGTGCACGTGCTCGGCGCCGATCAGCATCATTTGTCGCGCCGCTTCGCCGCCCCCGCCGCGGACAAGTTCGCGGGACTGTCGTGCGGCACCGGCCTCGGCGCCTGTCCGCTGCTCGACGGCTGCATCGCGCGGTTCGAGTGCCGCACGGAGAAGACGGTCGAAGCCGGTGATCATGTGATCTTCATCGGCCGGGTGCAGCGCCTCGCGCACCGCGACGGACGGCCGCTGCTGTTCCATGGCGGCGCGTATCACGCGGTCGCGCCGCTCGCGGCGCGGCGGGAGGCGGATGCGGCGTAGGGATCAGGCGACCGAGCGCGACGGCGCCGCCGCCTCGGCCAGGGCGCGTTCGGTGACGCGGCGCTGCCCCTCCAGCATCGCGGCGACGGAGCGGTCGATCAGGGTTTCGAAGTCGCCGGTGATCTGCGCGCGATAGATGTGCTTGCGCATCGCGTAATAGAACAGGCCGCCGTGGAATACCCAGGTATGATCGAGCTCCGCGCGGCTGATCGGGATCACGCCGCGGTCCGGCAGGCCGCAATAGGCGCGTATCTCGTTGCAGATCGGCTCCAGCACGTTGCGCTCCACGTGGCCGATATAGCGCGCGTTGATGTCGCGCCCGGCGAGGCCGGCGAACAGATAGAGGCGTATCCACTCATAGGTATAGGTCGCGCCGGCATAGCGGCGGTAGAACTCGCCCAGCCGGTCGGCGAGCGGGCGGGCGCGGTCGCCGATCAGCGAGGTCCAGCCCTGATCGAAACGCTGGAAGAAGATTTCCTGGAACACCCGTTCGATCAGGTCGTTCTTGGTCGGGAAATACTTGTAGAGCAGCGGCTGGGTGATGCCCAATCGCTCGGCCAACTCGCGCGTGTTGCCGGTGAGGCCGTGTTCGGCGAAGAAGCGGATGGCGCCGTCGATGATCTGCCGCTCGCGCGCCTCGCGCGCGAGGCGACGGCGCGGCGCAGGCTTCTCGCCCGGCCGCGCGCGTGTCGATCCTGTCCGTCCGCCCATGCTGGTCCACCTCCGTGCGCGCGCACCCTAGCGTGCGCGCGGCGCGGGCGGAAACGGCGGCCTCAGGCGGCGGGATCGAGGAAGCCGTCCACGGCGCGGTCGAAGGCGTCGGTCCGGTCGAGATTGACGATGTGGGCGGCGTCCGCGACGACGGCGAGGCGCGCGCCGGGAATCGCCGCGGCGATCGCCCGCATCGCGTCGAGCGGGATGCCGGCATCCGCGCCGCCCGCGACGAGCAGGGTGGGACAGGCGATGCGCGCGAGATCGTCCGTGAGGGCCAGGCCCTGGATCGCCCGCGCGCAGCCGGCATAGCCGGCGGGATCGGTGCGCAGGATCGCGTCGCCGAGGCGCGCGCGCAGCGCCGGGCGCGCCGCCTGCGTCGCCGGCGAGAGCCAGCGGTCGAGCGTGCCGGACAGCACCGCTTCCATGCCCCCGGCCGCGACGGCGGCGAGCCGCGGCTCCCATGCCGCGGCATAGGCGGGC
>NZ_BANB01000185.1 GCF_000964365.1 Acidisphaera rubrifaciens HS-AP3
GCGGCGCTCGGCGGGCGCACCGCCCCGCACCCGGCGGCGCATCCGCCGGGCGTGCCCCCGACCCCGGACGCGCGGCGGCGCCTGTCGCCGACCCGCCCGGTGATGGGTGGCGAGACGGCGGCCACGCGGCGGCATTTCCACCTGTCGGGCGGCGCCGCGCTGCGCGCCATGTGGCAGGAGGCGCGCGGCGCCTCCGATGACGGCCTCGCTCCGTTCCTCGCCCTGTGGGTGCTGTCGCTGTCGGCGACCACCGCCGTGTCGGTGCTGCTGGCCGTCGCCATGGTGCGCGAATACGCCATGCCGGCGGTGCTGCCCTCCATCGCCTATGCCGGCGGCCTCGGGCTCAGCCTGCCGCTCTACCGCATCGCCGCCCGGTGGGAGGCACGACGCTCGGCCGCCACCGTGCTGCGCACCGGCCTCGGCCTGCGCATCGTCATCCTCGCGACCATGACCGGCGCGGCGCTGGCCGGACGCGTCTGGGCCGCCTGGGTGGTGATGGCGGCCTTCGCGGTGATGCAGCTTACGTGGCCGCTGCTGGCGGTCGCGGCCAACACCCTCGCCGTCACCCTCAATCCCGCGCGACGGGGCGAGGGCGTGGGGCTGCTCAACGCGGCGACCGCGGCGGCGGGCACGGTCGGCGTCGCCATCGGCGGCCTGATCACGCAGCGGGCCGGCTACGGCGCGCTCTGCGCCGTCGCGACGGTCGCCGTCGCGGCCGCGGCCTTCCTCGCCATGCGGCGCGACTTCACGCCGCGTCCGATGCCCGCCACGCCCGCCGCGCCGGACCCCGCATGATCCGCCACGCGCGCAGCATCGGCGTCGTCGCCGCCGGGGTGACGACCTTCCTCAACCTCTATTCCGTGCAGGCGGTGCTGCCGCTGATCGCGAGCGAGTTTCACGTCACCCTGCCCGCGACCGGCTGGACCATCACCGCGAGCCTGATCGCGGTCGCGGGGGTCGCCCCGTTCGTCGGCTCCGTCTCCGACATGCTGGGCCGCAAGCGGCTGATCGTCGCCGCCGCCGCCGCCCTGGTGGTGCCGACGCTGATGGCGGGCCTCGCCCCCACGCTCGCCTCGCTCGTCGTGTGGCGCTTCCTGCAGGGGCTGCTGCTGCCCTTCATCTTCGCCGTCACCGTCGCCTATATCGGCGACGAGGTGTCGGGCGCGGATGCGATCCGCCTCACCGGCCTGTATTCCATGGGCTCGATCAGCGGCGGCTTCCTCGGCCGGCTGATCGCGGGGAACGTCGCCGAGCACGCGGGCTGGCGTGCGTCGTTCCTCGTGCTCGCGGGGCTGACGGTGATCGGCGCCGCCCTGCTCGCCTTCGTGCTGCCGGGCGAGCGGCGCTTCACGCCGGTGCGCGGCCTGCGCTCCTCCGTCGCCTCGTTCGGCGAGCATCTGGGCAACCGGCGGCTGGTCGGCACCTTCGCGGTCGGCTTCGCGGTGCTGTTCTCGATCGTCGCCGCCTTCACCTACGGCAACTTCATGCTCGCCGCCCCGCCCTACAGCCTCGGGCCGGCGGCCCTCGGCGCGGTGTTCGTGGTCTATCTGCTCGGCCTCGTGACCACGCCGGTCGCGACGCGGCTCGCGGTAGTCATCGGCAGGCGCGGCACCTGCGCGCTTGCCGCCCTGCTGGGTTGCGCGGGCATGGCGCTGACGCTCGCGCCCAACCTGTTCGTCATCGTGGCCGGCCTCGGCGTGCTCGCGGGCGCGGTGTTCGTCGAACAGGCGCTGTCGCTCGGCTTCATCGCGGCGGCGGCACGGCGGGCGAAATCGACCGCGGTCGGGCTGTACGTGACCAGCTACTACGTCGGCGGCAGCCTTGGCGGCATCCTGCCGGGCTTCCTGTGGCACCGGTTCGGCTGGCCCGGCTGCGCCGCGCTGACGGTTGCCGTGCAACTGATCGTCATGGCGATCGCCGCCGTCTCGTGGCGCGAGCCGCGCGGCGCCGTCGTCGTCGTGACGCCGCCGGACGGGTTGCCGACCGCGCCCGCCGTCCCCATGGTTGCGGGGACACCATCCCCCCCGCCGCCCGTCCCCCCGCATCCAAAGACGCAGCCGCAAGGAGCAGCGCCCCCATGAACGCACCCGTGGACGCGACCTCGCTCGCCCTGTCCCGCTTCGCCGTCGGCCAGCCCGTGCCGCGCAAGGAAGACCCGACCCTGCTGCGCGGTCAGGGCCGCTACACCGACGACCAGCACGTGCCGGGCGAGGTCCACGCCGTCATGGTGCGCAGCCGGATCGCGCACGGCATCCTGCGCGGCATCGACACGGACGCCGCGCGCGCCATGCCGGGCGTGCTCGCCGTCGTCACGGTCGCCGACCTCGATGCCGCCGGCATCAACGACCTGCCGGTGACGATGTCGTTCAAGAACCGCGACGGCTCGGACATGACGCCGCTGCGCCAGCCGCCGCTCGCGCGCGGGCGTGTCCGCTTCGTGGGCGAGCCCGTCGCCGTCGTGGTGGCCGAGACGGCGGCACAGGCGCGCGACGCGGCGGAGGCGATCGCCCCCGACATCGACCCGCTGCCCGCCGTCACGCTGGCCTCCGACGCCGCCGCCCCCGGCGCGCCGCAGCTCCACGACGCGCTGCCCGGCAACGTCGCGTTCGACTATCATTTCGGCGACACGGCGGCGACCGACGCGGCCTTCGCCCGCGCGGCCCACGTCACCCGCCTGTCGATCCGCAACAGCCGCGTCGCCGTCTGCGCCATGGAGCCGCGCGCCGCCATCGCGTCGTTTGAACCCGATGGCGAACGCTACGTCCTGCGCGTCGGCAGTCAGGGCGTGTTCGGCCTGCGCGGCCTGATGGCGCAGGTGATGGGCGTGCCGGTGGAGCGCATGCGCATCCTCACCGGCAATGTCGGCGGCAGCTTCGGCATGAAGGCCGGCGCCTATCCCGAATACGTGCCCCTGCTGCACGCCGCCCGCGCCCTCGGCCGCCCCGTGCGCTGGACCGACGAGCGGTCGGAGAGCTTTTTATCCGACAATCACGGCCGCGACCACGAGATGCTGGCCGAACTCGCGCTCGACGCGGACGGGCATTTCCTCGCCTGGCGCCTCACCGGCGTCGGCAATGTCGGCGCCTATATGGGCTTCGCCGCCGTGCTGCCGGCGACGATCAACTCGGCCAAGAACATGGTCGGCGTCTATGCGACACCCGCGATCGACGTGGCGACGCGCTGCATCGTCACCAACACCACGCCCGTCGGCCCCTATCGCGGCGCCGGCCGGCCGGAGGGCAACTACTACATCGAACGCCTGATCGACACCGCGGCGGCGGAGATGGGCATCGACCGCGTGGAGCTGCGCCGGCGCAACCACATCACGCCCGAGGCGATGCCCTACCGCGCGCCGTCCAACCTCGACTACGACAGCGGCGACTTCCCCGCCGTGCTCGACCACGCGCTCGCCGCCGCCGACTGGGACGGCTTTGCGGCCCGCCGCGCAGAGAGCCGCGCGCGCGGGCGCCTGCGCGGGCGCGGCATCGGCCAGTTCCTGGAAATCACCGCGCCGCCGATGAACGAGATGGGCGGCATCCGCTTCGAGGATGACGGCCGCGTGACCATCATCACCGGCACGCTCGACTACGGCCAGGGCCACGCCTCGCCGTTCGCACAGATCCTCGCCTCCCGCCTCGGCATCCCGTTCGAGCGCATCACCCTGCTGCAGGGCGACAGCGACGAGCTGATCGCCGGCGGCGGCACCGGCGGGTCGAAGTCGCTGATGGCGAGCGGGGCGGCGATCAGCGAGGCCGCCGATCTGGTGATCGAACGCGGCCGCCGCCTCGCCGCCCACCTGCTGGAAGCGGCCGAGGCGGATATCGAGTTCGCGGTGGACGACACCGACGGCGGCGCCTTCCGCATCGTCGGCACCGACCGGCGCATCGGCATCATGGACCTTGCCGACCGGCTGCGCGAGGGCGCGGATCTGCCCGACGGCCTGGAAGCGAGCCTCGACGTGCGCCACGTCCACAAGGGCGCGCCCTCCGCCTTCCCCAACGGCTGCCACGTGGCCGAGGTGGAGGTCGATCCCGACACCGGCGAGGTGTTCGTCGTGCGCTACACCGCGGTCAACGATTTCGGCGTGGTGGTCAACCCGCTGATCGTCGCGGGCCAGGCGCATGGCGGCATCGTGCAGGGCATCGGCCAGGCGCTCGGCGAGGCGATGGTCTATGACGGCGACGGCCAGCTCGTGACCGGCTCCTACATGGACTACGCCCTGCCGCGCGCGACCAGCGCCCCGAGCTTCGCCCTCGACAGCCACCCGGTCCCCGCGCGCACCAACCTGCTCGGCGCCAAGGGCTGCGGCGAGGCCGGCTGCGCGGGCTCGCTGCCCGCCGTGATGAACGCCCTGGTGGACGCGCTGCGCGAACGCGGCATCGCGCATATCGACATGCCCGCGACGCCCGCGCGCGTGTGGGAGGCGTTGCAGGCGGCGGCCGCATAGGCCGCGGCGCGGACGCGCGCGGTCACGTCCTTGAAGCGTGTCGCCCCGGGCGGTATCGTCTGATACCGCCCCGTCGCGGCACGCCGGCGAGTCTGAAAACAGACCGCGCAACATGGAGGACGCCCATCATGTATCGCCTGCTCGTCATGTATCATCAGCCCGCCGACACCGCCGCCTTCGACAAGCATTATTACAACGTCCACCTGCCGCTCGCCGCGAAGATCCCGAACACGCGCACGCTTTCGGTCAGCAAGACCGGCCTCGACAAGCTGACGAACAACGACAACTACTACCTCATCGCGCAGATGGAGTGGGACTCCAAGGACGCGATGACCAAGGCGCTGCAGACGCCGGAAGGCATCGCCTCGCACGACGATTTCGTCGCCTTCGCCGGCGACCGGGTGACCATGATCGGCTACGAGGTGAGCGCGGTCGAGCCCGGGTCCGGCGCATGAATGTCCTGATCACTGGCGGGACCAAGGGGATCGGCCGCGCGACCGCCGAGCATTTCGCCGCGCGCGGCGGTCATGTCTTTCTCAACTATGCCCACGACGACGCGGCCGGCCGCGTCGCCCTCGCGGCGGTCAATGACGCGGGCGGCACCGGACATCTGATCAAGGCCGATATCGGCGCATCGGCCGAGGTCGCGCGCATGGCCGGGATGATCGCATCGACGGTCGATCACCTCGACCTGATATTCCACTGCGCGCTCGGAACCGTGCAGGGCAAGGCGCTCGACGTTTCGATGGCGGACTGGAACCGCGCGGTGCAGGTCAGCACCCTGTCGGTGATCGACATCGTCCGCGAATGCCTGCCCCTGCTGAAGCGCGGGTCCACCGTCCTCGGCATATCGAGCAAGGGGGCGACGCACGCCGTGCCCAACTATGCCGCCGTCGGCGCGCCCAAGGCGTTCACGGAATCGCTGTTCCGCTATCTCGCCGTCGAACTGGCGCCGCGCGGCATCCGGGCGAACGTCATCGCCGCGGGTCCGGTCGATACCGAGGCCTTCCGATCGATGTTCCCCGACGGCGCCGCCGAACAGCGGCTCGCCGCGGCGGCAAAGGCCAACCCGAGTGGACGCGGCCTGGAAATCGCCGACATCGTGTCGGTCATCGACTTCCTCGCCAGCCCCGGCGCGCAGATGCTGCAGGGCCGCGTCATCTTCGTGGACGGCGGCCTGTATTTGCAATGACGCCTGCCCGCCCCTCGCGCGGCGGGCACGTCCCTACCCCTCACCCGCCTCCCCCTGCGCCGCGAGCGACCCGGCGGCGGTCGGGCCGCCTTTTGAGAATCCATTCGAATCCCACGGCGATCATCGCGCCGACCAGCGGACCCACGACATAGATCCACGTCGTGGACAGGTCGCCACGCAGCAGATCGGGCGCGAATGACCGCACCGGGTTCATCGACGCGCCGCTGATCGGCGCCGCCCACAGCCCCGCCAGCACGATGTAGCCGCCGACCGCGAGCGCGCCGTTGGAGCCGATGTTGCGCGCGCCCGACGCGGTGCCCAGGATGGTGCTGACCAGCCCCGTCGTCAGCAGCACCTCCATGATCAGCGCGCTGACATCGCTCACCGCCGGGCCCGGCACGGTCGCGCCCAGGAATCCCGGCGTGCCGAACATCGCGCGCAGAAACCCCGCCGCCGCGACCCCGCCCGCGATCTGCGCCGCGATGTAGCCGGGCACGCGCCCCCACGGGAAGTTCCGCCGCACCGCGAAGGCCAGCGTCACCGCCGGATTGAGATGCGCGCCCCCGACCGCGCCCATGAAGTAGATGACCGCCATCACCATCAGGCCCGGCGCCGTGACCTGCATGGCGAGCGTGACCGCCCCGCCGCTGCGCGCGCCCACGACCCCCGCGCCGGCGGCGACCACCACCAGCAGGAACGTGCCCCACGCCTCGGAGAACAGCCGCCGCCACTCATGGACCGGTGCCAGGAAGTCCGGCGCGGCGGCGCCGCGCATCATCCGCTGTTCGGCAGGCAATCCGGCCGGCCGCGCCGCGCCGCGTTCCCCCTCGGTCATGCGATCAGACGATCTTGCAGGGAATCATGGCATCCTCGTCGAACGTGTAGACGGCGCACATCCGGTGATAGCCGTCCGCGATGACCAGCCGCCCGCGACGATCGTCGCGGTACAGCAGCACGGGTGACAGGCTTTCCTTGCGGATGATACGGACCCTGTCGCTGTCCACGTGGCTGTCGGTCGGCCCGAGCAGCGGCAGGCCCGAGGCGCGGAAGATGTCCTTGGCCGCGAAGGCACGCATCTCGGCGCGCTCCATCTCGCGCACCGCCGCCTCCGCCGTCGCCTCGTCCAATGTCAGGCTCAGATAGGATTTCGCCGCCGGATAGTCATGCTTCTGCGGCTGGTCGAGCCATTTCACCTTCATCGTCCGCTCCTTGCGCGATGTGCCGAGGATACGGCGCGCATCAAGGTTCGGCGCGTTGCCCTCCGCTGTCCACACCGGGGTATGCCCGCCGCCCACCCGAAGCCATGCCCGCCCCGCCCCGGGGCGGGCACGTCGCCTCAGTTGAACAGGAACCCGCGATACCCCTCCGTCCGCACGGCGTCGAGCTGTTGGCGATAGGCGCCGATGCCGGCCATGTAGAACATCACCTTGTTCTTCTTGCCGGGGATGTTGGCGCCGAAGATCCACGAGTCCACCTTGGGAAACAGCGTCATCGCCGCGATCTCCTCGCAGGTGCGCGTCCACCCCTCCTCCGCCTCGCGCGATGGCTCCAGCGTCGCCGCCCCCGATTGTTCGGCATGGCCGATCGCGTCGGTGATCCATTCCACCTGCGATTCGATGCTCGGCGGCAGGTTGGTGAACGGGCCGTTCGGTCCGAGGATCATGAACATGTTCGGAAACCCGTGCGCCGACAGGCCGAGATAGCTGCGCGGACCCGCGTCCCACCATTCGTCGATGTGCCGCCCGCCGCGCCCGCGCAGATCCATCGACCGGTAATTGCCGTCCACCGCGTCGAACCCCGTCGCGAACACCAGCACGTCGAGCGCGTGCTCCATCCCGTCCGCCGTGCGTACCCCGGCCGGCGTGATCGTCTCGATCGGCGTCTCTTCCAATGCCACCAGCGTCACGTTGTCGCGGTTGAACGTCTCGTAATATCCCTCATTGCACAGCGGCCGCTTGGCATACAGGCCGGACGGCGTCAGCTTGCGCGCCGTCTCCGGGTCGTGGACGATTTCGCGGATCTTCGAGCGGATGAACGCCGCCGCCGCCGCGTTCGCCTCCGGGTCGGTGGCGATGTCGCAGAACGTGCCGAACATGAAGCGGAAGCCGTTACCCTTGTCCCAGTTCTCCTGGAACACGCGCTGCCGCTCCTCCTCCGACACGCTCATTGCCGCGACGCCGCTTTCCTGGAAACCGAAGCCGACCACCGATCCGCGCACCTGCTGCCAGATCGCGTCGAAGTCGCGCTTGACCGCGGCGACCTCATCCGCCGCGACCGGGCCGTTGCCGGACGGCACGCAGTACTGCGGCGAACGCTGGAACACGGTCAGATGCCCGGCCATCTTCGCGGCGGCGACGATGAACTGCGTGCCGGTGGAGCCGGTGCCGATCACGCCCACCCGCTTGCCGGTGATGTCGAGATCGTGCGGCCACGCATTGGTGTGCACCAGCGTGCCGGCGAAGCTGTCGCGCCCGGGAATGTCGGGCATGTTGGTCTTCGCGAGCAGCCCCAGCGCCGTCACCAGATAGCGGCTGGTGAACGCCTCGCCACGGCTGGTGCGCACCTGCCAGAGGTTGCCCGCCTCGTCGAACACCGCGCCCGTCACCTCGGTATTGAGCTGGATGTCGCGGCGCAGGTCGAAGCGGTCGACGACGTGGTTGAGGTATTTCTCGACGTCAGGCTGGTCGAGATACCGCGTCGTCCAGTCCCATTCCTGCAACAGGTCGCGGTCGAAGGAATAGCGATAGACGAATCCCTCGGTGTCGGACTTGGCACCCGGATAGCGGTTGAAATACCAGGTGCCGCCGACGCCGCCACCCTTTTCGAACCCGCGCACGCGCAGGCCGAGCTCGTTGCGCAGCTTGTGCAGCATGTAGATGCCGCCAAAGCCGGCGCCGATGACGATGGCATCGAAATCGGCATCCGTGCGGCCGCCATTCCTGCCGGACGCCTCGTTGAAGTCGTTCATGGCGTGCTCCCTGATCAGAGGTTTTTGTACCAGGCGGCGATGCGGCGCAGCTCGTCATCCGCCTCCGGCGCGCGGCCGGCGAGCGAGGTGAAGACGTGCTGCATGCCGGGCACCACCGACAGCACGCTGCGCACGCCCTGCGCCGTCGCCCTGGCATGCAGCGCCTCGGAATCGCTCAACAGCGTCTCCGCCCCGCCGGCGGCGATATAGAGTGGCGGAAAGCCCTTGAAGTCGTTCTCCAGCGGGTTCGCCAGCGGATCGCGCGCGTCCGCGCGGCCGCCGAGGAACATGCCGGCCATCGCCTCGAGAATGCCGCGGCTGACCAGCGCATCCGTCGCCGCGTTGCTCTCCAGCGTGGCACCGCGCAGCGCCATGTCGAGCCAGGGCGAGAAGGCGATCACGCTGCCCGGCAGCGGCAGCCGCAGGTCGCGCAGCTTGAGCACCACCGCGACCGCGAGATTGCCGCCCGCGCTGTCGCCCGCTGTCGAGATCTTCGCGGCCGCGAAGCCCTTATCCAGCAGCGCCTTGTACGCCGCGACGGCATCCTCGATCTGCGCCGGGAACGGATGCTCGGGCGCGCGCCGGTAATGCAGCACGGCCGCCGTGACGCCGAGCGCCTTCGCCAGATGCCCGGCAAGCTTGCGGTGACTGTCGGCGGAACCCACCGCGAAGCCGCCGCCATGCGTGTACAGGATGACGCGCGACGTATCCGCGCCCACCGGCAGCGCCCAGATCGTCTCGATCCCGCCGAGATGATCGCTGCGGTAACAAACGCCCTCCGGCTCCAGCGCCGCCTGCCCCCATTCGTCGAACATGCTGCGCAGATTGGCGATCGACAGGTTCGGATCGGCCGCCATGCGGTCGCTCCAATCTTGATACAGCGCGCGCAGATAGTCGGCTTGCCGGCTCGTGTTCACGTGGCGTCCTCCCCTGGTTGTTCCCGGATGGGAGGCTAGCGGCATGATACCCGCCGGTATTGGACCGGCTTGCGCGGCTGCGTTGGACGTTCCTGCGGCACGGCTCCGCCGCGACCGTCAGGCGCCGTTGCGCGCCGCGTTGGGCGTGACGCCGCGCACGCGGCGGAACACGCGGCTCAGATGGCTCTGGTCGGTGAAGCCGCATTCGGCGGCGACCAGCTTCAACGGCATGCGGCCGTCCTTCAGCAGACGCTCCGCCCGTTCGACGCGCCGCGCGACGACATGGCTGTGCGGCGCCATGCCGAACTCGGCCTTGAACCGGCGCGCGAAATGATAGCTGCTCAGCCCGGCCAGCGCCGCCAGGTCATCGAGCGTGATGGTCTGCGCGAGGTTGGCCTCGATGTAGTCGATGATCGCGCGCCGCAGCCCCGGGCTGAACGCGCCCGGCCTATGCTCCCGGAACGCCACGTCCGCGTAGTGACGCAGGAGATGGATCGCGAGCTGCGTGCGGATCGCATCGACATACAGCCGCTCGCCCAGGCCGGTCCCATCCAGCTCGCGCTCCAGCGCGTGCAGATGCAGCGGGATGACCGTGTCCTCCGCCCGCACCCGGTCCTCGATGCGCACGCGGTCGAACGCCCGGTCGAACACCTGATTCGCCGTGCGCTCGATCGTCTCGTGCGTGACATAGATATGCTTGACGTGGATCGGCCCGTCCCAGCGCCAGACCGACTGCTCGGCCCGCGTCAGCAGCGAGATCACGCCCCGTTCGACGATGCCGCTCTGCCACGGGCCGCCGCTGCTGCGCTGCATGGTCGCGCGCGGCCCCTCGTAGATCACGATCATGTAGTCGCGCATCAGCGGAATGCGCGATTCCTGATCCGGATAGCGGTATCCCTTGAGCGTCAGCCCGTCCCAGCCGAGATGCGCGCTGTCCACGACCTTCTCGCCCGGTATCCAGTGCGGAATCAGATCCGGCGGCACCAGCACGGCCATTGCGTGTCCCCCTGCGACGGCACGGACCTCTGGCGGGCCGTTTCCCCTGCACGACGTGCGTCCCAGGGTAGTATGTTTGCCACCGAAAATTAAGCGCCGTCGCCCGGCGCGGCCGCCGCCGCGCCGCGCCCAGGCCGCGCCCAGGCCACGACGACGACGTTTTTCGTTGCCTCGTCGGCGCCTTACGGAACATAACGCGAACATGCATTACGACGACATCGACCGCCTGGAACGGCAAAAACGGCGGGAAGACCGGGCGGCGCGGCTGCGGGCGGAGCAGATGGAGATGCTGCTGGCCTCGGCCCGCACGCTCATCCCCGATCACGGCATCGCCGTGCCGCTGGCGCGCGTCGCCGTTCACGCCGGCGTGCCGCGCCGGGTGGCGGCGGCGCTGGTCAGCACCACGGTCGATCTTGCCGTGGCCCTTGTCTGCACGTCGCTGCGCGCGCTCATCGACACGACGGCCCCGTGCGCGTCGGACACGCCGGCCGAGTATGCGGCCCGCCTCGTGCGCGCCGTCCATGGCGACGCGCCGGCCCACCGCATCCATTGGGCGCTCACCTGCGGCCTTCCCGGCTGGCAGCGGGCCGAGGTGGACGCGGCGGCGGATTTCCTCGCCCTCGCCCTCGGGGCGACGCTGTTCGAACTGCGGGCGGGGCCGGGCCTCTA
>NZ_BANB01000184.1 GCF_000964365.1 Acidisphaera rubrifaciens HS-AP3
TCAGCGTCGATGTCCACTGCGCGGCGTGCTTGGCGTTGTGCCAGCCGTCACGATGGGAGGCGATGTAGGTCTCAGCGCAGACCCTGAAGGTCGGTGCCGTGGCCGGACGTTGCCGCCGCTCGCTGCGGCGCGCCTCGATGGGATCGATGCCCTGCTGAAGCATGACTCGGCAGGAAATCGCCTCGCGGCGCGCGTCGGCCAGCGACACGAGGCATCGTCGATCCTCGGCCGCCGGAGGCCGGACCGCGGGACTGTCCTGCGCAACCGCGTTGAGCCTTCCCGTCCGCAGCGCCGCTCCGGAACAAGGCCGGCCGTCCGTCAGCGGGCGGCGGCCATCTCGCGGAACGATACGAGCCGTTGCCGATCCTCGTCCCACACGGCCTTGTTCACGCAGCGAAGGCTTTGCATCAGCGTCAGACGGCCGACGGCGGCCACTTCCGGGTGATCGCGCAGCACCTGCGGCAGCCGGTAGTACGGGATCTGACTGCAAAGGTGATGGACGTGGTGGACGCCGATATTCGCGGTCAGCCATCGCAGCACGACCGGCAGGTCGTAATGCGAGCTGCCATGTAGCCCGCCGACATGGAACTCCCAGCCCGCGTCGCGTGCCCAGAACGTATCCTCGAACTGATGCTGCACGTAGAACAGCCATACGCCGATCGAGGCCGCGATCAGCGTGATCGGCAGCTGCACCAGCAGGAAATCCCCGAGACCGATCTGCCAGATCAGGATCCCGGCCACAGCGGCGATCGCGGCGTTCGTCGCCATCGCGCTCAGCCACGGCTGCAGGCGGCGGCGCGACCGTCCCACCGGCAGCCGGTGACGGAAGATGAAGAGGTAGGCGGGTCCGATGCCGAACATCACGAACGGATGGCGGTACAGGCGGTACAAAAGCCGCCGCGGCCCTGAAAGCGCCACGTATTCGCGCACGGTCAGCGTCGTCACGTCACCGATGCCGCGCCGGTCGAGATTGCCCGAACCGGCATGATGAAGGGCGTGCGTGCGGCGCCAGAAATCGTACGGTGTCAGCGTCAGCACGCCGATGACTCGTCCGACCAGATCATTGGCCAGGCGATGGCGAAAGAACGACCGATGGCCGCAGTCGTGCTGGATCATGAAAAGCCGGACGAGAAACGCCGCCGCCGGCACGGTGAGCAACAGGGCGCCCCAATAACCGGCCTCGAGCGCGACGCATGCCGTGATCCAGAGCAGGGCGAACGGCGCCGCCGTGATCGCGACCTCGACCGCGCTGCGCGTATTGTTGGGCGCGCGGTAGCAACGCAGCGACTGCGCCAGCGCCCTTGACTGTGCCGTCCTGCTATCCTGGGTGGAGCGTTGCTTCATACGCGAGATCCTATTTTCGTCGGATACCTGCCACGAGTGGCGATTGCTTGAAAGACCCGGCCGGGACAGGCCGGGGTGCGCACCGGCGTGGGGGCGCGATTGACGCAGGTCATCGCGCCGGGCCGCGCCCGTGACCCATGCTGGGCGCGAACGATGCGGGCATGGCGGCCCCAACGGCCCGCGCGGCGGAGGGCGGAACGATGTCGGACGATATGGCGCTGCAATCGATGGTGACGGCGCAGCTCGCATGGGCGCCGCAGGTCAACGCCGCGCATATCGGCGTGAGCGTGCGCAACGGCGTGGTGACGCTCACGGGCCATGTCGACAGCTACGCGGCTAAGGCGGCGGTGGAGGCGTCGGCGCGGCGGGTGCGTGGCGTGCGGGCGATTGCTGAGGAAATCGAGGTGCGGCTGCCTGCGGACAAGAAGCAGGCGGACGATCAGATCGCGGAACGGGCCATCCGCCTGCTCGACTGGGATATCGAGGTGCCACACAGCCGCATCGACGTGAAGGTGGAGCACGGGGTCATCACCCTGTCCGGCACGGTCGATTACCGGTTCCAGCGCAGCGCGGCGGAGGAGGCGGTCCAGCGCCTCGGCGGGGTGCGCAGGGTCGTCAACCTGATCGCCGTCGCGCCCCGTCCCGCCGACGAGGCCGACCGGACGCTGATCCTCGGCCGTATCGCCGATGCGCTGCGGCGCAACGCGGAGATCGATGTCGCCCGCATCCGCGTCGATGTCGACGGCGACCATGTCACCCTGCGCGGCAGCGTCCGCAGCTGGGCCGAGCGTCAGGCGGTCGAGGATGCGGCCTGGGCCACGCCGGGGGTCGTGTCGGTGGAAAACGCGATCGGTATCGCGCCCTGAGGTAACGTCCGGGACGCCCCCTGGTTCGGCGCGGGAGCCGCCGCCGCCGATATCAGACTTCAGGACAAGCGCCGCCGACCGGCGGGTATAGTCTCCATACCGCAACGCTGGCCGCCTCCGCAGCCTCGGGCGCGGTCCCGCGACAACCCGCGCAGATCGGGAAAAGGGGGAGGGGATGGGTTCCAAAGCGTATCATCGCGGCGTAGCGTTGGCGGCTGTCGCGGCGCTGTTGGCCATGGGCACGGCCCGGGCGGAGACGCTGCATATCGGGGTGACGGCGACGCTGGAGGGCACCTACACCGTCCTCGGCCAGGACGGCATCCGCGGGCTGAAGGTCGCGCTGAAGGAGTTCGGCGGCAAGGCCGGCGGCTACGACATCGATCCGATCATCGAATCGACGGACGCGAGCCCGGATTCCGCCGTGCGGGCGGTGCGCAAGCTCGTCGAGCAGGATCACGTGAAGATCGTCATCGCGCCGCTCTCCGGCTCCGAGGGCATCGCGGTCAAGGAATACGCCAAGACCCAGCCCAACGTGGTCTTCGTCAACGGCGCCTCCGGCGCGCAGGAGACGACCTATGACCATCCCGCGCCGAACTTCTACCGGTTCAACCCGGACGGGGCGCAGATGTCGGCCGGGCTCGGGTCCTATATCTACAACGTCAAGCACTGGAAGAAGATCGCTACGATCGGCGAGGATTACTCGTTCGTCTATACGCAGGTCTTCGGCCTCGTGCTCGAATACTGCGCGGCCGGCGGCCAGATCGAGCATCGGTTCTGGGTGCCGCTGGGGACCAAGGATTTCTCGTCCGTGATCTCGCAGCTGCCCGACGACGTGGACGCGATCTATGTCGGCCTCGGCGGCGGCGATGCCGTCAACTTCCTGACGCAGTATCAGCAGGCGGGCGGCACCGCGAAGCTGATCGGCGGGTCGATCATGGTCGACCAGACCGTGCTGTCGTCCAAGGGCAAGGCGAAGGACGCGCTGATCGGCACGCCGACCGCGGGTCCGCAGGCGGACACCTCGCCCGATCCCAAGTGGCAGGCTTTCGTGAAGGCGTATCAGGGCGCCTTCCCGCCCGACCAGCGCTTTCCCTCGCCGTCGCTGCTCGCGACGTTCTACTATCTCAACACCAAGGCGGTGCTGACCGTCCTGAACGACATCAAGGGCGACCTCGGCAACAACGAGGCGAAGCTGCGGTCCGGCCTCGCCGGCCTCGTCCTGCACGGCCCGACCGGCGTTATCCGGCTCGATCACAACCGGCAGGCGATCGCGCCCAACTTCGTCAGCGAGGTGGTGCAGGACAGCGCCGGCAACCTCGTGAGCAAGCTCGTCAAGACGATCCCCGACGTGCCGCAGACGCTCGGTCTCGATCCGGCCAAGTTCGCCACCATCGGCGCGCCGAGCCGGACCGTGCCGGAGTGCAAGAAGTACTGAACCGGCACGGGTCGGCGAAAATGGGGGCGGCGGCGGACGTCGCCGCCCCTACGGCTTGCCTGCCAGGGCGCGATGCAGCCGCGCGGAGGATCGCTCCAGGTCCGCGATATGGGTCTGCAGATCGGCATGGAGCAGCCGTCCGTCGCGCTTGAGGATGTCGCCGCCGACGATGACCGTGTCCACGTGGGCGGCCCCCGCGTGCAGCACGATCGCGGCGACCGGGTCGGGGATCGCGGCGAGGCCGATATCGCGGCGCAGCAGCACCAGATCGGCGGCCTTTCCCGGCGACAACGAGCCGATCTCGCTATCCATCCCGTAGCAGCGTGCACCGTCGAGCGTCGCGATCCGCAGCGCATCGAGCGCCGTCATCTCCAGCGACGGCGGCATGGTCTCACGCAGATGGAACTCCTGGTTGCGCAATGCTCGTGCCGTCTGCAACAGAAACCGCATCTGCGTGAACATGTCGGTGGACACGCCGGTGACGACATCGGTGCCGAGGCCGATCATCACGCCGGACGCGCGCGCCGGGCCGGTCGGGGGCAGGCCGAGGCCCATCTGCATCTCGACCTCCGGCGTGATCGC
>NZ_BANB01000183.1 GCF_000964365.1 Acidisphaera rubrifaciens HS-AP3
CGTCGGCGTCACGCCGCGGGCGTGGCGGTCGAACAGCCTCTCGCCTAGCTCGGCCTCCAGCGCGCGTATCCGGGCGGTCACGTTGGACTGGACCATGTGCAACGCCTCGGCCGCGCGGTTCATGCCGCCGAGCCGGCACACCGTCTCGAACACACGCAGATCCGCCGCATCCATCACGCCGCCCTCCGCCCGTCCGCGCCACCGCCGATCATGCAGGGCCGATCATGCAGGTAAGTTCGTGCTTGTTGTGAAACAGGTGCCGGACCGTCGCGCCGGGCAGCGCGGCGAAGGCGGCGGCCGCGGCATGGTCGGTCGGTCCCTGGAACTTGATCGTGCAGACGATGCGCCGGGCGTGGCCGGTCCAGCGGCCGACCAGATCCAGCAGCCGGTCCGGATAGGCGATCACGTCGCAGACCAGCCAGTCGCACGGGCGCGGATCGACGCCGAAGGCGCTGCCCTGCGCGCAGGTCACGCCCGGCAGCGCCGCGACACGCGGGTCGAGCGGCG
>NZ_BANB01000182.1 GCF_000964365.1 Acidisphaera rubrifaciens HS-AP3
CGCCCGCAGACGGTCGCCGAGCGCGGGGTCACGGGCCGAAGCGGCCTCGATCCACCGGTCGGACGCCGCCGGCAGCGTCACCGCCGCCTCGCCCGGCACCAGCGCGGCGAGCGCCGCCGCCGCGGCCTCCTCGCGATCGGCCGGCCATCCCGCCGGGATCGTCACCTGCCGTGCCGGCCCGTCCGGATCGGGCCGCGCCCATACCCGGCGCATCCGCACCCCGTGCCAGAACCGCCCGTCCGACCGACCGTTTGCCATGCCTCGATCCTAGACTCGCATCGCGACCGCCGGAAGCGCATTTGGCGGTCGTGCCTGTCAGCGACCACAAAATCTTGTGGATGAGCGCGCATCGCGCCGATAACTGGACCAGCCGGCGCCGCGCGGCCTATATGCGGGACATGGCGACCATCGGCACACGGCTGTTCACGATGCTTCACGGACGCACGGTGGGTACCGATGCGGCCGGCAACATCTACTACGAGGAGCGGCGCCCCCGACCGGGTCTGCGCCAGCGCCGCTGGGTGATGTACAACGGGCAGCCGGAGGCCAGCATGGTTCCGCCCGAGTGGCACGCCTGGCTGCATCACACGACGGATGCGCCGCTGCCGGCCGATCGCCGCTATCCGTGGCAGAAGCCGCATTTGCCGAACCTCACCGGGACGCCCGCCAGCTATCGTCCGCCGGGACATGATTACGAGGGGGGCCATCGCGCCGCGTCGACCGGCGATTACGAGGCCTGGACTCCGGGCGCCTGATCAAGTGGCCACTCGCAACTTTGCCGAGATCGCGACCGGCGCCGTCGTCCTGCTCGCCGCCGCGGGCTTCCTCGGCTACGCCGTCGCCAGCTCCGGCCGCACCACCGTGACCGGCTATCCGCTGGTCGCCCGTTTCGACCATATCGACGGCCTCGTGGTCGGCGCCGACGTACGCATGGCCGGCGTCAAGGTCGGCTCCGTCCTGTCCGAGGAAATCGACCCGCAGACCTATCAGGCCGTGGTGCGCCTCGACGTGCGCGACGGGCTCGCGGTGCCGAAGGACAGCGCCGCCGAGGTCACAAGCGACGGCCTGCTCGGCGGCAAATATCTTTCGATCTCGCCGGGTGGCGACACCGCCATGCTGAAGCCGGGGGAGGCCTTCAACATCACCCAGGGCTCGGTCAGCCTCGAGCAGCTGCTCGGCAAGTTCATCTTCAGCATCAGCAACAAGTCGAGCGCCGCCCATAATTCGGATGCGGCGCCCGCCCCCGGCGGCGGGGCGGCCAAGCCGTGAGCGGCGGGCCGCCTGTCTGGGTGCAGCCCGACGGCGCGCCCATCGCCTGCCGCGAGAAGCTGAAGGTGCTGGAGGAAAACCGCGCCGAACTCGCCCAGATGATGCGCGACGCGTTCGAGGACGCGGTTCTGATGGGCGTCGATCCGGAGGCCATGCGCGGCGTGCTGCGCGACATGGTGGACCGCCTCGCCTCGCCTCGCCGAGGTGGCGGGGCATGACCACCTGGGCCGCCGCGGCGTTTCTTATGGCCGCCGTCCCCGCCCTCGCGGCCACGCCCTCGCCGACGCCGCCGGCCGACGGCGCCCCCGCAGCCCCCGGACCCGCCTGGCTTGATCGCGGCACGGCGGAGATCGCCGCCCTCGACAAGGTCGACGACCGGCGCGCCGACCTCACGATCCGCGTCGGGCAGTCGGCGACGTTCGGCCCGCTCAACATCGCCGTGCAGGCCTGCGTGGTGCGGCCGCCCGATCAGCCGGCCGACGCCGCGGCCTATCTCAACGTCACCGACCCGCATCCCGGCGCGCCCGCCTTCCACGGCTGGATGCTCTCGTCCGATCCGCCGGTGTCGATGATGGAGCATCCGATCTACGACGTGCGCGTTGTCGCCTGTCACTGATCCGCCGCGCCGGGACCGCATCCCGATGCCGTCATGACCGCGCTCTCCCGTCTCCCGCCGTCCGGGCAGGCCGCGCTGCTGCTCGACCTCGACGGCACGTTGCTGGACATCGCGCCGCGCCCCGACCTCGTGGTGGTGCCGCCCGGTCTGTCCGAAGCGCTCTTGGCCCTGCGTGCGGCCCTCGGCGGCGCCCTGGCGGTGGTCAGCGGGCGGCCGATCGAACAGATCGACGCGCTGCTGCCCGACATTCCCCACGCGGTCGCCGGCGAGCATGGCGGCGCGGTCC
>NZ_BANB01000181.1 GCF_000964365.1 Acidisphaera rubrifaciens HS-AP3
AACAGCAGGGTGGCGAAGGCGGCGTTGCGGGTGAGGTGGTCGGCGGCGTCGCGGCAGCGGGCGCGGGTCGCCTCGCGCAGGGTCACGTCCGGGCCGGGAATGGCGCCGGCCGCGCATTGCACCTCGGCGGCGCGCTGGACGGTGTAGAGCAGCATGAACGTGGTCGGGATGTCGCGCTCGCACACCGCGACGCCGTGGTTGCGCAGCACGAGGACGTGGCGGTCGCCGAGGCTCGCGGTCATGCGCGCGCGCTCGTCGTCGTACAGGGTGATGCCCTCGAAATCATGGTAGCCGATGCGGCCGGTGAGCTGCGCGCCGTAGAAATTGTCGTGGCTGAAACCATCGCGCTTCATCGCGACGGCGGAGATCGCCGTGGTGTGGGTGTGCGCGACGCAGGCGATGTCGGGGCGGCTCGCGTGGATCGCGCCGTGCAGCGCGAAGCCCGCCGGATTGGCGGGATGCGCCGACGGCTCGACGAGGGCGCCGTCGATGCCGACCTTGAGCAGGCTCGCGGGCGTGATCTCGTGATAGTTCAGCCCGAACGGGTTGACGAGGTAGTGGTGCGCCGGCCCCGGCAGGCGGGCGGAGATGTGATTGAAGATCAGCTCCGACCAGCCGAGGAAATCGACGAGGTGATAGAAATCGGTGAGCTGGCGGCGCAGCGCCCATTCCTCGGGCGCCATCGTCGCCGGGCGGTCGTCGTCGTGCGGCTGCGCGTCCATCGCGGTCTCCTGCGTCGTCAGGCGCGCCCGCCGACCGCGAAGCCGGCGAGGCGGGCATAGCCCTGGGTGATGCCGGCGAGTTCGCTCGCGCTGGCCACGTCCGACACGTCGGCGAAGCCGTCCGGCGCGCGGGCGGCGACGAGGTCGATCACCCGCTCCGGCCCGCCGGTGCGGTTGGAGCGGACGATCGACGCCGTCGCCGGCAGCCGCTCCGCCGCGTAGGCCTCGAGCGCGGCGGCGACCGGCAGCGACGCGAGATGGCCGGCGAGGCAGCGCGCGTCGATCACCGCCTGCGACGCGCCGTTGGAGCCGACCGGGTACATCGGATGCGCCGCATCGCCGAGCAGGGTCGCGCGCCCGCGCGTCCACCACGGCAGCGGGTCGCGGTCGCACATCAGGTATTCGAAGATCTCCCCGGTCGCGCGGATTAGCGCGCCGACATCGAGGAACGGCAGGTCGATGCGCCCGGCCAGATGACGGAAATCCTCGTAACGGCCGCGCCGCGACCAGTTCTGCCGGTCGGGCGTGGGCGTGTCCGCGCCGGCGACGCGGGCGTAGATCACCCAGTTGGTCAGGCGGGTATCCGGCGCAGCGCCGGGGCCGATCGGATAGAGCACCAGCTTCGCCACCGCGTCGCCGGCCACCAGCATCGCGTCGCCGCCGTCATAGGCGGGCCAGTCGGTCGCGCCGCGCCACATGGTGATGCCGTTCCAGCGCAGCCCCGGCGCGTCCGGGTGCAGCGCCGCGCGCAGGAATGAGTGGATGCCGTCCGCGCCGATCAGGGCGGTGCCGCGTGCCTCCGTCGTCGTGCCGTCGGCGCGGATCAGGCGGGCGGTGACGCCGTCCGCGTCCTCCGTCCAGCCGACCAGGCGATGGCCGGTGCACAGCGCGTCGGCGCCGAGGCGTGCCCGCGCGGCCGCCCACAGCACGGCGTGGAGGTGGCCGCGATGGACGGAGAATTGCGGCACCGGATGGCCGGCGTAACAGCCGCGCGGCTCCGTCCAGATGGTCTGGCCGTGATGGTTGGCATAGGTCAGCGTGCGCGTGCGCACCGCGACGGCATCGAGCGCGTCGAGCAGCCCGAGCGAGGCGAGTTCCCGCACCGCATGGGGCAGGATGTTGATGCCGACGCCGAGGGGGCGCACCTCCTCCGCCGCTTCCAGGATGCGGCAGGGGATGGCGCGGGCGTGCAGCATCAGCGCGAGCGTGAGTCCGCCGATGCCGCCACCCGCGATCAGGACGTCCATCGCGCCTCCGCCCGTGTTGCCGTGCCCGTCGCATGCTGCGCGCGTGGCCGGGGGGCGGCAAGCCGCGCCGGCACGGCCTTGCCGGTCCGCCGCATTGGCGCGACACTCGCCCCCCCGCCGCAAGCGCCCCGGAAGGAAGCCGCGCCATGAAGCTCGCGACCCCCAATCATGTGCCCGTGATGATGGAGCCGGGCATCGCCGCCGCCGGCACCGGGGCACACGACGTGGTGTGGCGCATCCTCGGCCACACCTATTACCTCAAGGCGGAGGGGGCGAATGCGTTTGCGTTCGAAACCTTCGACCCGCCCGGCACCTTCGTCCCGCCGCACGTCCACCCGACGCAGGACGAGTTCATCTACGTGCTGGACAATCATTTCGACCTGTATCTGGACGGGCAGCACCATGTCGCGTCCAAGGGCGATCTGGTGCGCATGCCGGCCGGCATCCCGCACGGATATTACAACCTGTCCGACGCGCCGACGCGGGCGATCTTCTGGGTGGCGCCGGGGCGGCGGCTGCGCGAGCTGTTCGACACGCTGCACGACATGACCGACCCGGCGCAGGTGGTGGCGGAATCGGCCAAGCGGGAGGTGATGTTCCTCTCGCCCGACCAGTACGCGTTCGACATGCACACGCGGAAGGGCAAGGCGCCGCCCGCGCCGTGACGCCGATCGATTACGAGGCGGAGTACAACAACCGCGCCAAGGTGCCGGAGCATCCGGCGATCATCGCGCAATGGGCGGCGGACTCGGCGGCGTTCCGGGCGGCGCAGCCCGGCGCGGCCCTCGACCTCGCCTACGGTCCGTCGGCGCGCCAGCGTCTCGACCTGTTCCGCCCGGCCGGGAGCACGGGGACGGGCGCGCCGCTCGCGATGTTCATCCATGGCGGCTACTGGCAGGGGCTCGACAAGTCGTTCGCGAGCCATCTGGCGCGCGGGCTGGTGGCGCGCGGCGTCGCGGTCGCGGTGCCGTCCTATGATCTGTGCCCGGACGTGACGCTGGATGCGATCGTGGCGCAGATGCGCGCGGCGGTCGCCTGGCTGGTCGCGCGGCACGGGGCGCCGGTGTTCGCCATGGGCCATTCGGCGGGCGGGCATCTGGCGGCGATGCTGCTGGCGACCGACTGGCGGGCGGAGGGGC
>NZ_BANB01000180.1 GCF_000964365.1 Acidisphaera rubrifaciens HS-AP3
CTGCGCGGGCGGGTCGGGCGCGGGGCGGCGGCGAGTTTCTGCCTGCTGCTGCATGACGACGCGCCGAGCGAGACCGCCCGCCGCCGTCTCGCGCTGATGCGCGAGACCGAGGACGGGTTCCGCATCGCCGACGAGGATCATCGCCTGCGCGGCGGCGGCGACGTGCTGGGCACGCGGCAATCGGGGCTGCCGGGATTCCGCCTCGCCGATCCGCTGGCGCATGGCCGGCTGCTGCGCATCGCCGCGCGCGACGCGGCCGTGCTGCTGGCGCGCGACCCGTCGTTCGCCTCGCCGCGCGGGCAGGCGGTGCGGCTGCTGCTGCGCCTGTTCGACCGTCAGCCGGCGATGCGCACCCTGCTCGCCGGCTGAGGCTATTTCAGGTAGGAGTGCATGATCTGGATGAGCGCCTCGGTCGCCGGCGGCGATCCGGGCGCCTCGTCCTCGCGCGCGACGAAATGCGCGCGCACATGATCCTCCAGCACGTCGGCCATCAGGCTCGCCATCGCGCCGCGCACGCCGGCGATCAGGTGCATCACCGTCTCGCAGCCGCGCTCCTCGTCGACGGCGCGTTCCAGCGCCTCCACCTGGCCGCGCACGCGGCGGATACGGGTCAGTAGTTTTTGACGCTCGCGTATCGTGTGGGTCATGCGATGCAACACGTAGCAGGAAGATGTTGACCGGCGAAAGGGCGCTCCCCTAGGGTCGAAGCCTACGGCGCGCCGCCGCGCCGCCGGGCGGTCTGTCAGACCACCTCACACCCGCCGCTCGTCCGGGTGCCGCCCCACCTTCCAGCAACGCAATGCCACCATCCCGTCGCGGCGCGTCCCGCTCCGGCGGGCGCGGTCGGCCGTGACGAGGGTGCGATGATCGGGCTTGTACGCCGCTGCTTCAACGACCGGGACGACGATCTGCGGGGGCGCGTGGGCGCCATCTACACCGTGCTGGCGCTGTTCAACGTGGGTGCCTGGGCCTGGGCGATCTGGCTGTTCCGCGAGCAGCCGCTGCTGCTCGGCACGGCGCTGCTGGCCTACGGGTTCGGCCTGCGCCATGCGGTCGATGCCGATCATATCGCGGCGATAGACAACGTGACGCGCAAGCTGATGCAGGACGGCAGGCGGCCGGTCAGCGTCGGGTTCTTCTTCGCGCTCGGCCATTCGACGGTGGTGATCCTGGCGGCGGCGGCGATCGCCGGGACGGCGACGGCGCTGGCCGGCCGGTTCGACGACGCGAAGGCGGTGGGCGGCGTCATCGGCACCCTGGTCTCGTCGCTGTTCCTGTTCGCCATCGCGGCGATGAACATCCTGATCCTGGTGTCGATCTGGCGCACCTTCCGCCACGTCCGGCACGGCGGCGCCTATGTCGAGAGCGATTTCGACATGTTGCTCAACAGCCGCGGCTTCCTCGCGCGCATCTTCCGCCCGGTGTTCCGCATCGTCACGCGCAGCTGGCACATGTATCCGGTCGGCTTCCTGTTCGGCCTCGGCTTCGATACCGCGACGGAGGTCGCCCTGCTGGGCATTTCCGCGACGCAGGCGGCGCACGGCATGTCGATCTGGTCGATCATGGTGTTCCCCACCCTGTTCGCCGCGGGCATGTCGCTGATCGACACGACGGACGGCATCCTGATGATGGGCGCCTATAACTGGGCGTTCGTGAAGCCGATCCGCAAGCTGTACTACAACCTGTCGATCACGCTGGTATCGGTCGTGGTCGCCGTGGTGATCGGCGGGATCGAGGCGCTGGGGCTGATCGGCGACCAGCTCGACCTGCATGGCTGGTTCTGGGACGCGATCGGCGGCCTGAACGACAACTTCAACATGCTCGGCTTCATCATCATCGGCATCTTCATCGCCGCCTGGATCGGCTCGGTCATCGTCTATCGCTACAAGGGCTATGACCGGCTGGAGGTCACCGCCGCGCCATAGCAGGCATGGCCGCGCGGCGCGTCAGACGCGGAAGCCGGCGGGCACGCGCGGCGGCCAGGCGAGACCGAAATCGAGCGCCTTCAGCGTCAGGTTGGGGTTGTAGGCGGGATCGGCCTGCAGGATGTCGTCCCAGCGCGCGTGCATCATCGCCACCTCGCGCTGGAAGCGCATCTTCTTCTCGGCCGTGTCCTCCACCCCGCGCGTGGCGGATTCGTGGTGCACCGCCTCGGCGAAGGGCGTCCACACGTTGCGCAGCCCCGCCGCGCGCAGGCGCAGGCAGAAATCGACGTCGTTGAACGCGACCGGAAGCGCGGCGTCGAAGCCGCCGATCGCGTGATACGCCTCCGCCCGCACCACGAGACAGGCGGCGGTGACCGCCGAATAGGACTGCATCAGCACGGCCCGGCCGAAATAGCCGGGATCGCCGCGCCGAAGGCCGTAGAAGGCGTGGTTGGCGATGCCGCCCACGCCGAGCGTGACGCCGCCATGCTGCAACGTGCCGTCCGGGTACCACAGCCGCGCGCCGACCGCGCCCACGCCCGGTTGCAGCGCGATCGCCACCATCTCGTCGAGCCAGCCGGGCTGCGTGATCTCGATGTCGTTGTTGAGCAGGCAGATCACCTCGCCCGACGCCGCGGCGACGCCCGCGTTGTTGAGGGCGGAATAGTTGAACGGCCGGTCGTCGCGCAGCACACGCACACGCGGCACGGTGCGCGGCAGCTCCGCCAGCCATGCGAGCATGTCCGGATCGTCCGATCCGTTGTCCACCAGCACGATCTCGTAGCTCGGATAGGTCGTGTGGTCGCGGATGCTCTCGATACAGGTGCGGGTGATCGCGAGCCCGTTGCGCGCGGGGATGACGATGCTGACCATCGGCGGCGCGTCCGGCAGGGCGTAGCGGATGCGGTAATGCGCGTGCTCCGTCACCTCCACCGTCGCGGCGAAGCCGCGCCGCCGCAGATGCTCGGCGATCGCCATGCGGCCGCTGTCGCGCGCATAGGGCTTGCTGTCCGCCGAATGCGCCGTGCTCGCCGCATGGGCGCGCCAGTGATACAGCACGCGCGGCACGTGCACGACGCCGCCGGGCGGCAGGCGCTCGATGCAGCGCAGCGCGAGATCGTGGTCCTGCGAGCCCTCGAACCCCGGCCGCATGCCGCCCACCTCGCGCACCAGGGCCGCGCGGTAGACGCCGAAATGCGACACCATGTTCTGCGACAGGAACAGCTCGTAGTTCCAGTCCGGCTTGAAATACGGGTCGAACCGCCGGCCCGCCGCGTCGATCTTGTCCTCGTCCGAATACAGCACCCCGGCCGCGGGGTGCGCGACGATCGCCTCCGCCATGCAGGACAGCGCGTGCGGCGGCAGCAGATCGTCCTGATCGAGCAGCGCCACCCACTCGCCCGACGCGAGGTCGAGCGCGGTGTTCGTCGCCCGCGCGATGTGGCCGTTCTCCGGGCGGAAGGCGACCTTGATGCGCGCGTCCTCCGCCGCCATGCGCTCCAGCACCTCGCGCACCGCGGGGGCGGTGGAGGCGTCGTCGGCGATGCACAGCTCCCAGTTCTGATAGATCTGGTCGCGCACCGACACGATCGCCGCGTGCAGCAGCACCGGATCGGCGTTGTAGACGGGCATCAGCACCGAAATGACCGGCCGCGCCGGCAGCGCGCGCAGCCGGGCGCGGATGTCGATGCGCGCCGGCTCCGTGATGGTGTCGAAAGCGGCGATCCAGGCGAGATACTCCGCCTGCGCCGGGCCGAAGGCCGGGCCTGCCGCGGCCTCGGGCGCCGGCGCCGACAGCAGCGCGCGCCGGGCCGTGAAGCGGCGCGGGATGCTCCATGG
>NZ_BANB01000179.1 GCF_000964365.1 Acidisphaera rubrifaciens HS-AP3
GTGCCGCATGCGGCGCGAGGGCGGGGAGGGCGGCGATCACCCGCTCGCGCCGCCCCACGCCACGGCGCGCCGCGCGCGCCGCCGTCGCCTCGATCTTCATGCGCGCCATGTCCACGCCCGTCGGGCATTCCCGCCGGCATGCCTTGCAGGACACGCACAGGGCGAGCGCCTCCGCCACGTCGTCGGATGCGAGGCCCGCGCGGCCGATCTGTCCCGTCAGCGCGAGCCGCAGGGTGTTGGCGCGCCCGCGCACGACATGCGCCTCGTCGCGCGTCACGCGATAGCTCGGGCACATCACCTCCGCGTCGAAGCCGCGGCAGGTGCCGTTGTTGTTGCACATCTCGACCGCGCCCAGCAGGCCGCCCGGATGCGCCGACCAGTCGAGCGCGGGCGGCCGGGATGCCGGCAGCGGCGCATAGCCGGGCGGGTAGCGGAACAGCGCGCGGTCGTCCATGCGCGGCGGATCGACGATGCGGTGCGGGTTGAGCAGGCCGCACGGATCGAACGCCGCCTTCACCTCGCCGAACGCGCGCACGATGCGGGCGCCAAACATCGCCTCGTGGAACTCCGAGCGCACGATGCCGTCGCCGTGCTCGCCGCTGTGGCTGCCCTTGTACTCGCGCACGAGCGCGAAACACTCCTCGGCGATGGCGCGCATGCGCGTGACGTCGGCCGGATCCTTCATGTTGAGCACCGGGCGGACGTGCAGGCATCCGACCGAGGCGTGCGCGTACCACGTCCCCTTGATGCCGTGCCGCGCGAACACCTCGTTGAGCCGCGCCGTGTAGTCGTCGAGATCGTCGAGCGCGACCGCCGCGTCCTCGATGAACGACACCGGCTTCGCGTCGCCCTTCATCGACATCATGATATTCAGCCCCGCCTCGCGCACCTGCGCGATGCGCGCCAGCAGCGCCGGGTCGGTCGCGCGCACGACACTGCCGGGAAAGCCGAGATCGCCCATCAGCGCATCGAGATCGTCGAGATCGCGCAGCAATGCCGCGTCGTCGTCGCCGTGGAACTCCACCAGCAGCAGGCTGTCGGGCTCGCCGATCAGCATCCGTTCGATGGTGTCGCGATAGAGCGGGATCGAGCGGCCGAGCTCGATCATCGTGCGGTCCACCAGCTCCACCGCCTCGGGGTTCAGCTCGACGATGTGGCGCGTCGCGCGCATCGCATCGCGGAAATCGGGAAACTGGCAGAGGCCGAGCACGCGGCGCGGCTTGATCGGCGCAAGCTTCAGCGCGAGCGAGGCGGAAAACGCCAGCGTCCCCTCCGACCCCACCAGCAGCCGCGCGAGGTTCTGCGCGCCGGCGAGCCGCGCGGCGGGCGTCAGCACCTCGATGTTGTAGCCGCCCACGCGCCGCAGCAGCCACGGGAAGCGGGCGGCGATTTCCTCGGCTTCGTCCGTGCCGATGCGGCGCAGCGTCTCGATCAGCGCCGCTATCCGTGGCGGCGTCTCTCCGGCCGCGTTGTCGCCGAGGGGGCCGAAGCGGTGGCGCGTGCCGTCGGCGAGGATGGCGTCGATCGACGCGACGTTGTCGGCCATCAACCCATAGCGGATGGATTTCGCGCCGCAGGAATTGTTCCCGGCCATGCCGCCGATGGTGCAGCGCGCGTGGGTCGACGGATCGACCGGAAAGAAAAGCCCGTGCGCGCGCAAGGCGCCGTTGAGCTGTCCGAGCACGAGACCCGGTTCGACCTCGGCGATACGACTTTCCCGATCGACCGATAGAACGCGACGAAGATGCTTGCTGGTATCGATGACGATGGCGCGGCTGACCGTCTGTCCGCACTGGCTGGTGCCGCCGCCGCGGGCGAGGACAGGCGTGTCGTGCTCGCGCGCGATCGCGATCGTCGCCGCCACGTCGTCGATGCTGCGCGGCACCACGACGCCCACCGGCATGATTTGATAGATCGAAGCATCTGTCGCATAGCGGCCACGATCGGCGGCGGAGAACAAAACCTCGGCCTCTGTTTCGCGCCGAAGCCGCATCTCAAGGCGCGGATCGGCGGCGAAGCTCTTGGCGGAGCCGGGATGAGAGGGCATGAGAGCGGCGACCTGCGACAAGGCGAGGCCCATCTGGCCCCGCGCCTGGCGCCGGGGCAAGACCGACAACTGCATAGCGGGAGGGAACAAGGCCGATGGCCAGCCAGTCGCCGACACCACAGCACGCCGCCAAGCCCAGCGGCCGCCAGCCGGGCCGCCATTTCCTGCATATTCCCGGCCCGACCAACGTGCCGGATCGCGTGCTGCGGGCGATCGACAACGCGATCCTCGATCAGCGCGGCCCGGCCTTCGGGAAGTTCTCGCTCGCCCTTCAGGAAAAGGTCCGCCGCGTCTTCAAGACGACCCAGCCGGTGATCATGTTCCCCTCGTCGGGTTCCGGCGCGTGGGAAGCGGCGCTGGTCAACACGCTGTCGCCGGGCGACGCGGTGCTGATGTGCCGGGTCGGCTGGTTCGCGACGCTGTGGTACGAGATGGCCAGGCGGCTCGGCCTGGAGCCGATCCTGATCGAGACCGACTGGCGTCGCGGCGCCGATGTCGAGGCGATCGCCGAGCAGCTGCGCAGGGACGGCGCGCACCGCATCAAGGCCGTCTGCATGGTGCACAACGAAACCTCGACCGGCGTGACCAGCCGGGTGGACGAGGTGCGGGCGGCGATGGACGCCGCCGGCCACCCGGCGCTGCTGATGGTGGACACCATCTCGTCGCTCGCCTCGATCGACTACCGGCATGACGAGTGGAAGGTCGATGTCTGCATCGGCGGCTCGCAGAAGGGCCTGATGCTGCCGGCGGGCCTGTCGTTCACCGCGGTGAGCGCCAAGGCGCTGGCGGCGCAGAAGACGGCGAGGCTGCCGCGCGCCTACTGGGACTGGCAGGCGATGCTGGATAACAACGCCACCGGGTATTTCCCCTATACGCCGGCCACCAACCTGTTCTACGGCCTCGACGTCGCGATCGACATGCTGGAGGAGGAGGGGCTGGACAACGTCTTCGCCCGCCACGACCGGCATGCGGAGGCGACCCGTCGTGCCGTACGTGCCTGGGGGCTGGAGACGCAATGTGCCGAGCCGCGCCATTACTCCTCGACCGTCACCGCCGTGCGGGTGCCGGACGGGCACAGCGCCGACGCGCTGCGGGCGAGCATCCTGGAGCGGTCGAACATGAGCCTCGGCAACGGCCTCGGCCCGCTGAAGGACAAGGTATTCCGCATCGGCCATCTCGGCGACCTGGGCGATCTGCAGATGATCGGCGTGCTGGGCGGGGTGGAGATCGGGCTGCGGCAGTGCGGCATCCCGCACAAGCCGGGCGGGGTGCAGGCGGCGGTGGACTTCCTCGCCGGCAACGCCTGATCCGCCGCATCTGAGCCGCGCCGCTTGTCCCGCGATCCAAGCGGCGCGGTGCACCCGCCACTGCCTCCGCCGGGCCGACGCGTCCTCCTGGACCGCGTCGGCCTGGGCGCGGGCCTGCTGGTGCCGCTGTTTCTTCTGCATGCCCGCTCGCTGGCGGACGCCGCCATGGTCGTCACCGGCGTGGCCTTCCTCGCGGCGTCCGCCCTGGATACCGGCCGCGGCGGCTGGGACTGGGTGCGACGCGGCTGGGTGCCGCTCGCGCTTGTCTGGTGGGGATGGCTGGTCCTGTGCTCGCTCCCGCTGCCGGCCCTCGGGCTGGGGGGCGGGGGATGGCCCGCCTTCGCCCAGGCGGTCGTGGTCATCCGGCTGATCGTGTTCGCGGCGGCGCTGGAGCACTGGGTGCTGGTGCGCGATGGTCCGCGCCGGGCAATGGCCGCCATCATCACCGCCTGTGCCGTCTATATCGGCGTGCAGGCGCTCTGGCAGTTCGCCTTCGGGGTCAACTGGTACGGCGAGGCGCCCGGCCGAGCCGGGGAGCTGACGGGCCCGTTCGACCGCCCGCGTGCCGGGCCGGTGCTGGCCCGCATCCTGCCGCCGGCGCTGCTGCCCGCCGTCGCCGCGCTGCTGGCGGTGCGACGTCCGGCGGCCACGGCGGCCGCCTATCTGCTGCCGCTCGGCGGCGTGGCCGTGATGGTGCTGATCAGCCAGCGGATGCCGCTGGTGCTCACCGCGCTCGGGCTCGCGGTGGCCGCGCTGCTGCTGCCCCGTCTGCGCCCCGCCGCCCTGCTGGCCGGAATCGCGGGCGCCGGGCTCGTGGCGGTATCGTTCGCGGTCTCGCCGGCGACATGGCGGCGGGTGGTGGTGCAGTTCTCCCACCAGCTGGCGAGCTTCGGCACCAGCCAGTACGGTTTCTTCTACCGGCGGGCCTTGGTGATGGCGCAGGCGCACCCGGTCTTCGGGCGCGGCTTCGACGGGTTCCGCACCGGCTGCATGCTGAAGACCTATGACCCGGCCGGGCTGGCGGCGGAGCAGGCACGGCTCGGCATCACCGAGGTCTGCGCCCCGCATCCGCACAATTTCTACATCCAGGCCCTCACCGATGCAGGCTGGCCGGGCCTGGTCCTGTTCGCCCTGCTGGCCGGCTGGTGGCTGGTCGCGGTGTCGCGCGGCATGTGGCGGGCGCGGCCCGATCCGTTACAGGTGGGGCTGTTCGTCGCCGTGCTGATCCAGCTCTGGCCGCTGGCCTCGACGCCCGGCTTTTTCACGGTGCCGCTGGCCGGCTGGTACTTCGTGCTGCTCGGCTGGGCGCTGGCCGTCGCGCGCGCGGGTCAGGCCGCCTCGGCCGCGGTCCGCGCGGGCGTGTAGCGCCAGACGCTCGCGGGCGGGAAGTTCAGCGGCGTCCAGGCTTCCCGGCGCGGCACCAGCCGGTGACGGCGCCACGGCAACGGCGAGGTCACGCAATAGCTGTAGTGCAGAAAACCGCGCCCGGGCGCGACCGCCTCGATCGCGCCGATGAAACGCTGCTGTTCGGCCACCGGCAGCAGCACGAGCGGGATGCCGCAGATGACGGTGCCGATGCGCCCGTGCAGCGCCGGGGACAGCAGATCGGGCAGCGCGCGGGCGTCCCCCTCGATCACCTGCACACCCGGTAGGCGCCGGCGCAGATGCGCCGCCATGTCCGGCACGATCTCCACCACGATCAGCCGCTCCGCCGGCAGGCCGGCGGCCAGCAGGGCGCGCGAGATCACGCCGGTCCCGGCGCCCAGCTCCAGCACGTATTCATCGGGCGCGCGCCGGGTATGGGCGGCGACCCGGCGGCAAAGCGCGGCCGAGGACGGCACGACCGAGCCCATCCGCAGCGGGTTCGACAGCCAGCCGCGAAAAAACATCCACGGGTTGGCGACCGGCGCGGCCACGTCGCGGGAATCGGCCGCGGGGGCTTCGGCGACAGCGGGTTCGACGGCTTCGCTCATGCACTTCCTCAGATTCTGACGGCTTGCCTGTAGCGGTGTCGGGGACCGCTAGCGCAAACCAACGCGCCGAGAAAGGGCGAGTGCATCCTGTCGCCAACTTGCAACGTAGTGCCGAGCGTAACGCTTCCGTTGGGCGCAACCAGAGGTTAAGGTGACGGGCATGCGGACGGCCTCGCCAGGCAACCGCCGTGAAAGGTGTTCATTCACGCTGCCATGACAGCGCGCATCCTGATCGTGGACGATGTCCCAGCGAACCTGCGGCTGCTCGAGGCGAAACTCGCGGCGGAATACTATCAGGTGCGCTTGGCCGACGGGGGCGCGGCGGCGCTGTCGGTCGCGCGGGCCTGGCAGCCGGACCTGGTGCTGCTCGACGTGATGATGCCGGGCATGGACGGCTTCACCTGCTGCGCGAAGCTGAAGGACGATCCTGTCACGCAGCATATACCGGTGATCATGGTCACTGCCCTCGGCGACCCGCATGAGCGGCTGCGCGGGCTCGACGTGGGTGCCGACGATTTCCTGACCAAACCGATCGAGTACGAGACGCTGCTGGCCCGAACCCGCGGGCTCGTCCGGCTGAAGCGGCTGCTCGACGAGTGGCGCGCGCGGTCGGAGACGGTGCGCGCGCTGGGACTCGACACGCCCCGACCCGCGCCGTCGATCGCCGGGGCGCGGGCGCTGGTCGTGGACGACTGGGATCAGGGCGCCCAGGCGGTAGAGGCGGCCCTGTCCCGTGACGGGATGATGACCGGCCGCGCGCGCAGCCGGGCGGAGGCGGCGGCGCTGACCGCCGCGGTGCCCTTCGACCTCATCGTGCTCAGTTTGTCGCTGGAGCAGGAGGACGCGCTCGCGCTCGCCTCCGGCCTGCGCGCGGCGGAGGCCACGCAGGACACGCCCCTGCTGCTGATCGCCGATCCGGCCCAGCGCGCCCGCCTACTGCGCGGCTTCGACCTCGGCGCCAACGACTGGGTGCTGCGCCCGGTGGACGATCACGAGCTGCGCGCGCGGGCCCGCAATCAGGTGCGGCGCAAGCTGTATCAGGACCGGCTGCGCGCCGATCTGGGGCGGGCGCTGCAACAGGCGCTGACCGATCCGCTGACCGGGCTGTACAACCGCCGCTATCTGGTCCGCCATCTGGAAGGTCTGCTCGCCACCGGGCAGGCATCGGATATCGCGGTGCTGATGATCGACATCGACCGGTTCAAGTCGATCAACGACCGCTACGGGCACGCGACGGGCGACCGCGTGCTGCAGGCGGTGGCGGAGGCGTTGCGCGCCCGCACGCGGGTATTCGATACGCTGGCCCGGATCGGCGGCGAGGAGTTCGTGCTGGTGATGCCCGGCGCCCGGGCGGCGGAGGCGCAGGCGGCGGCCGAGCGGCTACGCGCCGACATCGAGACGCTGGCCATCGACGTGGGCGACGGTGCCCTGTGCGCCGTGACCATCAGCATCGGCATCAGCGCCGCCATCACCCGGGCCGTCGCGGAGGGGGCCGGCGGTGCGGCGGCATGGCTGCTGGAGGAGGCGGATAAGTGCCTCTACGTGGCCAAGGACGGCGGCCGGAACCGCGTCGTCCTGCGCGGCGGACCCGCGCCGCTGGCAGGCACCAACGCGGCAACCGCGGCGGCCATCAATTAGGCCCCGGACCGGCCCGCGGCCGGCGATCCAGCCACGCACGAACGGCCGCTAAGACGCGTCGGCGCCTCGCGGCAGATGGAGGCGGCCGGCAGGTCGCGCGGGATGGGGCCGGCGGATCGCCGGCCCGCCGCATCACTTGATCTTGGCTTCCTTGAACGCGACGTGCTTCCGCACGACCGGATCGTACTTCCTCAGCTCCATCTTCCCGGTCTGGGTGCGGGCATTCTTTTTCGTCACATAGAAATAGCCGGTGTCCGCGGTGGACACGAGCTTGATCTGGACGACGTTCGTCTTGGCCATGGCGTGCGATCCTGGAATGCCGGTCTCTGGACGGCCGGTCTGCGGCGCGGTCGCGGAACATGGTCAAGTGAGGCGGCCGGGTCAAGCCGCTCGGTGCGGACGGCCGCGCCCGTCCGTCTATTGGCCCGTGGCCGCCTGTCCGGTCGCGGCCTGTCCCGTTGTCGTTCGCATCGGCGGCAGCAGCGCCGTCGCATAGCCGCCGGGGTGATCGATCAGCCAGCGGGCGACGCCGACGTCCTCTTCCCGTCCTTCGGCGGCCGGACAGGCACTGCGGATCGCCACCGCCTGCGCCGCCGGCACCGGCGCGCGGCTGTCGCGCTCGGTCGCGACGGCGCGGGCCATCGGCGCCGTGCCGCGCGACAGGTCCGCCAGTTGCTGCGCCACCTCGGCCTCGCCGAAGCTGGTGCAGACCTGCGGCATCACCCCCAGCCCCTGCAACGGCCAGCCGAGCGGTGCGATGACGCGACTCCAGGTGACGAACAGTTCGCCGCCGTCCGGCAGCGTGGTCACCGTCTGCACCAGGCCTTTGCCGAAGGTGGAACTGCCGACCACCACCGCCCGGCCACGATCGGCCAGGACGGCGGCCAGGATCTCCGCCGAACTGGCCGTGCGGCCGTCGACCAGCACGACGACCGGCAGGATGATCGGATCGGTCTTGAGGGAGGCCGCGAAGACATGATCCGCCTGCGGGTCGCGCCCGGCGGTGGAGGCGATGGGGCCGCCATCGAGGAACAGATCGGCGGCCGCGACCGACTCCAGCAGCAGGCCGCCGCGATTGCCGCGCAGGTCGATCACCACCCCGGCCGGCGGCCGCGCCAATGCCAGCGCCGCGCGCACCGCCGCCGCGAGATGCTCCGACGTGCTGCGGTTGAACCCGGTCACCCGCAGCAGCAGCGCGTCGCCCGCGCGCTGGATGAACACCGTCTCCGGCGGTACGAGGACGCGCACGAGATCGGTCGTCCGGCTGCGCCCGTCACGGCTCCGCCAGACAAGGGTGCAGGTGGTGCCCTCGGCGCCGGCGAGCCAGTCCTCGACGACGCCGGCCGGCCGGCCGCGGGTCGCCTGTCCGTCCACTTCCAGCAGCCGGTCGCCCGGCCGGATGCCCGCCAGCGCCGCCGGGCTGTCGCCGAGCACCTGCGTCACCACGATGCCGCCCCGGCGGGCCGCCACGCGCAGGCCGGTGCCCGCGTCGCCGGACCGGTTCTCCCTGTCCTCGGTCGCGGCCTGCGGCGGTTCGTAGCGCGAATACGGGTCGAGGTGATTGAACACCTCGTCGAAGAAGTTGCGCATGATCCCCTGCGTGCCGGCCCGGCGGACGGGCGCGGACGCCGGATAGGCGGCGGCGGCGAGATCGGCGGCGAGGCCGGCCCAGGCGGCGGTGTCGCCGACCGGCGGCGGCGGCAGTTCGCGCAGCACATGCCCGTCGAAGGCCAGCCGCACCTCCGTCTCCGATGCGGTCGCCTCGACGCGCGGATCGAGCGCCGTCAGCCCGTGCAGCCCCCATACCGTCAGTTGCGGCACGGGGACCGGATCGAGGATGCGCGGCGCCATGAACGTCAGCGCGGCGGCATAGACATCGGCCACGGCCGCGGCGTCGAAGCCGGGCGGCCCCCCGGGACTGCCGCCCTGCGCCGCCGTCGGCGTGGCGAACAGGCAGAGAAGCAGCAGCACGCACAACACGAAGCCCAGCGCGGGCGCGCCGCGCCATCGCGACCGGCGCC
>NZ_BANB01000178.1 GCF_000964365.1 Acidisphaera rubrifaciens HS-AP3
GCGGTCGCGCGCGCCGGCCCGCACCGCCTCGCCGGCCTCGGGCTGGCGGTGCCCGCGACCGGCAGTCTGGTGCTCGGCCTCGCGCTGGCCGAGGGAGCGATCTCCGCCGAGGATGCCCATGCGGCCGCGGCGCTGGACGAGTTGTTCCAGGCGAGCCAGTGGGGCGAGGATGCCGAGGCCGCGGCGCGACGCGCCAGGGTCGCCGCCGACATCGCCCTGGCGGCGCGCTATATGTCGCTGGCGTCGGCGGCGGAGGAGTGCGCGCCATGAGCGCCAAGCGACTTGTGGTCAACGGCCGGGTGCAGGGCGTCGGCTATCGCGTCTGGATGGCGGAACGCGCGACGGCACTCGGCCTCGACGGCTGGGTGCGCAACCGGGGCGACGGCGCGGTGGAGGCGCTGGTCGCGGGCGACACGGCGGCCGTGGAGGAACTGCTCCGCCACTGCCGGCGCGGCCCGCGTCTGGCGAGCGTGGCGAGCATCGACGAGGATCTCGCCGAACCCCCGACGCGACCGGGTTTTCACATCCTGCCCTGACGCACGGGCGCAGGATCACCCTCCCGCGCCCGGGGCACGACGTCCGAGGGGGATTCATTCCGGGTTGTCATACCGACCCGCGACGGTGCCCGCCGGCTCGGCGGCTTTTGCCCGCGCCTATGCCCGGCTCGGCCGGCGGCCGCTGTATCTCCTCGACGACCGAACGCGCGATGACAGCCGCGCCGTCCTCGCGGCGCACGATGCCGAAGCGGTGGAGGTGACGCCGACGGGGACCCCGTCTGTTATGCTGGCCGACAGATTTGCCTGTCGATCGCTTCGCTGTCGATCGAGCAAGAGTTGTGCCGGCGGCGCCCGAACCCTCTGCTTTTACGCCGCGCGTCTCATGCGGCGATCCGGCGTCGCGCGCGGGCATAGGCACGCAGGGCGTCGTCGTCGACCGGGGTGATCGGCGTGAAGTCCGTGTGGGCGATCCAGTCCTTGCGCGTCGGCGTGCGGATGTAGTTCGAGACGGCGTTCAGCGTGAGATACACGATCTTCCGCCCATACGGCGTGATGTTGCCCGCCGACCCGTGGACGAGGTTGCCGTGAAACATCAGCACGCCGCCGGGCTTGCCGGTCGGCGCGACGATCGGATGCGCCTCGGCCAGCTTGGCGACGGTCGCGTGATCGAGCGTCCAAAGCGGATACGACGTGGTGGACGTATCGTGCGCCGCGGCCAGAACGCCCTGCTTGTGACTGCCGGGGATCAGCATCAGCGGCCCGTTGATCGGCAGCACCTCGTCGAGGAAGACGGAGATGTTCATCGCCCGCGGCTCCGGCATGCCGTCGTCGCGCGCCCAGGTGCCGTAATCCTGGTGCCACTGCCACACCTCGCCATCGAACGCGGCTTTGGCGTTGATCTTGTACTGGTGCATGTAGAGCTGTTCGCCGAACAGCTGTTCGACCGGCTCGATCAGCCGCGGATGCGCGCCCAGCAGGCGGAACGGTTCGCTGTAGGTATGGGCGGCGAAGGCTGTGCGCGGGGCGCCGCTGCTCTCGCGCCAGACTTCCGGACGGGTCTGCCGATAGATCGCGTCCGCCTCCTCGCGCAGGACGGCGATCTCCTCGTCGTCGAAACATTCGGGCAGGAACAGGTATCCCTGCTCGTCGAACTCCCGCAGCTGGGACTCGCTCAGACGCATGGCCGTCTCCCCTGTTTGTTCCGCCGCCTCAGTCTGCCCGATCCGCCGGTGGCGGCAAGCGTGTCAGTCCCCGAACACGCCGTCCCAGGCGGCGCGGAGCGCGGCATCGACCTCGGCCATTGTCGCGGTGATGCCGAGGGCGGCGAGGCTCGTCACGCCGTGCTCGCGCACGCCGCACGGGACGATGCCGTCATAGTGGCGCAGGTCCGGGTCCACGTTCAGCGCGACGCCGTGCCAGCTGACCCAGCGGGCGACGCGCACGCCGAGGGCGGCGATCTTGGCCTCCGTCCCGGCAGCGCGGTCGGCGATCCAGATGCCCACGCGCCCCTCCCGCCGTTCGCCGCGCACGCCGAACCGGTCGAGGGTGGCGATCAGCCAGTCCTCCAGCCCGCGGACATAGGCACGGACGTCGCGGGCGGCGACCGAGCCATGCCGCCTTGTCAGGTCAAGCATGACGTAGCCAAGGCGCTGGCCCGGCCCGTGATAGGTCCACTGCCCGCCCCGGCCCGCGTCATAGACCGGAAAGCGCGCGCCATCGCGCAGGTCCGCCGCCTGCGCCGAGGTGCCGGCCGTATAAAGCGGCGGATGTTCGGCGAGCCAGACCAGTTCCGCAGCACCCGCCGCACGGATCGCCGCCGCGCGCGCCGCCATGACGGCGAGGGCGTGCGGATAGGCGACCGGGACGTCGCTGATTTGCCATTCCGGGGCGGCCGGGTGCCGGTCGGCGCGCCCTGGGCCATGGGACCCGGCTTGGGGCGTGCCTGGGGGCGTGACGGAAGGCGAAAGGGGGCTGATTGAACCCGTCACGGTCATCGGCTATATCCCGCCGCCTTCGCGCACGTGCGGTCGTGGCGGAATGGTAGACGCGCAAGCTTGAGGTGCTTGTGGGGGCAACCCCGTGGAAGTTCGAGTCTTCTCGACCGCATAACCCGCCCTGAACGCTGGCCTGATGACGCCGTGCCCGCCTTGCCTTGCGGGACGGCAGCCACGCATGCTCGCGCGCATCCCGCACCGGGTGACAAGACGAGAGATGGCGATGGACGACGACTTCCGTAAGGCCGCGCTCGACTACCACCGCCTGCCGCGGCCGGGAAAGCTCGCGATCGAGCCGATCAAGCGTATGGCGACGCAGCGCGACCTCGCGCTCGCCTATTCGCCCGGCGTCGCCGCCGCGTGCGACGCGATTTCCGCCGATCCGGACGCGGCACGCGATTACACGGCGCGCGGCAACCTCGTCGCCGTGATCTCCAACGGCACCGCCGTCCTCGGCCTCGGCAATATCGGCCCCCTCGCCGCCAAGCCGGTGATGGAGGGCAAGGCCGTGCTGTTCAAGAAGTTCGCCGGCATCGACGTCTTCGACATCGAGGTGGACGCGACCGACCCCGCCCTTTTTTGCGACGTGGTCGCGGCGCTGGAGCCGACCTTCGGCGCGATCAACCTGGAGGACATCAAGGCGCCGGAATGCTTCGAGATCGAGCGCACGCTGCGCGCGCGGATGCAGATCCCGGTCTTCCACGACGACCAGCACGGCACGGCGATCACGGTCGCCGCGGCAATCCGCAACGGGCTGCTGCTGCAGGGCAAGCGGCTGGAAGACGTCCGCCTCGTCACGTCCGGTGCCGGCGCCGCGGCGCTCGCCTGCGTGGACCTGCTGGTCTCGATGGGGCTGCGGCAGGAGCACGTGATACTGACCGATATCGCGGGCGTCGTGCATGCCGGACGCGAGAATCTGGACCCGAGCCTCGCGCGCTATGCGCGCACGACGGATGCCCGCACCCTGGCCGACGTGCTGGAGGGCTGCGACGTTTTTCTCGGCCTGTCGGCGCCGCGGGTGCTGAAGGCGGAGTGGCTCGGCCGTCTGGCCGAAAAGCCGCTGATCCTGGCGCTCGCGAACCCGGAGCCGGAGATCCTGCCGGAGGCGGTGCGCGCGGCGCGCCCGGACGCGATCGTCGCCACCGGCCGCAGCGACTACCCGAACCAGGTCAACAACGTCCTCTGCTTTCCCTTCATCTTCCGCGGCGCGCTCGATGTCAGCGCGACCGAGATCAACGAGGCGATGAAGATCGCCGCCGTCGAGGCGATCGCCGAGCTGGCGCGGATCGAGGCGAGCGAGGTCGTGGCCCGGGCCTATGGCGGCGCCGCGCCGGTGTTCGGCCCGGACTACATCATCCCGAAGCCGTTCGACCCCCGCCTCATCCTGCAGATCGCGCCGGCGGTGGCGCGGGCGGCGATCGCGACGGGCGTGGCGCGCCGGCCGATCGCGGATTTCTTCGCCTATCGCCGCGAGCTGGAACGCTTCGTCTTCCGCTCCGGCCAGCTCATGCGGCCCGTCTTCGAGGCCGCCAAGAAGGAGCTGCGGCGCATCGTCTATGGCGAGGGCGAGGACGAGCGCGTGCTGCGCGCGGTGCAGACCATCGTGGATGACGGCATCGCCGAGCCGATCCTGCTCGGCAGACGCGCGGTGATCGAGCGCCGCGTGCGGGAGATGGGGCTGCGACTCGATCTCGACGAGAGCGTGCGCATCCTCGATCCGACCACGGATGACGCGACGTTCGCGCCGCTGGTGCGGGAATACCAGCTGCTGAGCGGCAGGCGGGGCGTGCCGCCGGACGCGGCCGCGCGGCGCGTGCCCACGCGCAGCTCGGTCGCGGCGGCGATGCTGCTGCATGCGGGGCATGCGGACGCGGCGATCTGCGGCGGCAGCGGCAACTGGTGGCGGCAGATCCAGTACGTGCTGCCGATCATCCCGCGCCGCCCCGGCGCCACCCGCGCCTATGCTCTGTCCTGCCTCATCCTGCAGGGCGGCGCGCTGTTCATCGCCGACACGCACATGGTGACCGATCCGACCGCCGAGCAGATCACCGAGATGACGATGCTGGCGGCGGAGACGGTGCGCGATTTCGGCATCGCGCCGAAGGTCGCGATCCTGTCGCATTCGAGCTTCGGCGCGAGCGACAGCACGAGCGCGCGCAAGATGCGGACGGCGCTCGGCCTGATCCGCGCGCGCTGCCCCGATCTGGAGATCGACGGGGAGATGCACGCGGACGCGGCGCTGTCCGAGGCGATCCGCGACCGCGCGGTGCCGGACAGCCGGCTGTCGGGCACCGCCAACCTGCTGATCATGCCGAACATCGACGCCGCCAACATCGCCTTCAACCTGCTGAAGGCGGCGGCCGACGGGTTGCCGATCGGGCCGATGCTGCTCGGCATGTCCAAGCCCGTGCATGTGCTGGTGCCGAGCGTCACCGCGCGCGGCATCGTCAATCTCAGCGCCGTCGCCGCCCTGCATGCGCAGGTGGTGGAAGCGGCGGCCGCGGCCGGATAGCGGCGCGACGCGATGCCCTGGCTGCTCGCGGGGCTGGCCGTCGTCGTGGTGTTCTATGCCAGCGTGCGCGCCTTCGCGCGGGCGGACGTGCGCACGATCCGCTCGCTGCTGTTTTGGACGCTGGCGCTCGGGGGCGCGACGCTCGCCGTGCTGCTGGTGCTGACGGGGCGGGTCGCGGTGGCGCTGCCGGCGCTGCTGATGTTCGGGCCGCTGCTGGTGCAGGGCTGGCGGGATCGGCTGCGCCACCGCCA
>NZ_BANB01000177.1 GCF_000964365.1 Acidisphaera rubrifaciens HS-AP3
TCGCGCTGCCGTGGTCGCCGCGCAACCCGGATTTCCGGCTGGTCCGCGCGTCCGAGAGCCAGCGGCCGCAGGCGCGCGCCCTCGGCCTCGCGCAGCCGACGAACGTGTATCCGCTCTATGAGAACGCCTGGCGGGCGGCGCGTGGCGAAAGCGGGGAGGCAGGGCGGCGGCGCAACGCGGCGCTGTGGTCGCGCTTCTCGCAGGTCGCCGCGGGGCGGGACGAGGCATGGCTGCGTCGGCCCCATACGGCCGAGGAGATCGGCACGCCCACGGCGGCCAACCGCTTGATCGCGTGGCCATACACGAAGCTGATGGTGGCCAATCCGCTGGTCAACCAGGGCGCGGCCATCCTGCTGACCTCGCTGGCCGAGGCGCGCCGGCTCGGCATTCCGGAGGGTCGCTGCGTGCGCGTCCTCGGCGGGGCCGCGGCAGCCGAGCCGGACGACCTGATGGCGCGCGACGGCTATGCCGCCGTGCCGGCGATGCAGGCGGTGCTGGATGCCGCGCCGGCGCTGCTGCCGCGCGACGTGTCGGGCTTCGACGCCGTCGAGCTGTACAGCTGCTTCCCATGTGTCCCGGCCATCGCCGCGGCGCATCTCGGCCTGCCGGCGGACGCGACGCCCACGCTCGCGGGCGGGCTGACCTTCTTCGGGGCGCCCCTCAACAACTACATGGCGCACGCGGCGGTCGCGATGGTCGAGCGGTTGCGTGGGGGCGGGGGCCGGACCGGGCTCTTGTACGGTCAGGGCGGATACGCGACGAAGCATCACACGCTCGTGCTGGCGCAGGGCGAGACCGACGCGCCGCCGCCCGCCGCCGCGCATGACGTGCAGGCGGAGGCGGACCGCAGGCGGGGCCCGGTGCCGGTGTTCCAGGACCACCATGAGGGGGCGGCGATCCTGGAGAGCTTCACGGTGCTCTATGACCGCGACGGGGCGCCGCGCCACGGCATCGCCGTCGCCCGCCCGACGCCGCGGAGGCGCATCGTCGCGCGCGTGGCGGCGGCGGACGACATCGACGCGCTCGCGACCCTCGGCGACAGCCCGGTCGGGCGGCGCGGGTCGGTGCGGTCCGCGCCGGACGGGATGCTCGACTGGTCCTTTGCCTGATCCGTCCCGGTTCAGCCCGGCTGGGCGGCCTGCACCCCGGCGATCACCTGCGCCGAGGACGTCACGAAGCCGAAGCACGTCTTGACGTTCCAGAGCGACGCCTCGCGGCAGAAATCGGGCGAGGTCGTGCCGCAGCAATCCTCCACCAGCACGCAGTTGTAGCCGAGGAAATGCGCGTCGGTCAGCGTATGGAGCACGCATTGATCGGTGTTGACGCCGCCGAAGAAGATCGTGCGCACGTCGAGGTTGCGCAGGATGCTGTCGAGCGGCGTGTCCCAGAAGCCGCTGATGCGGTACTTGTCGACGCGGATGTCGTCGGGCAGCTGTTCGAGCTCGTCCACCACGGCGGCGGCCCAGCTGTCTTTTTCCAGCACGCGCGCGCCGTTCGACGGCAGCGCGCCGCCGATGCCGATGCCCCGGCCGTCCGGGTTGAACACGTAGAGCGTCGTCGGCGGCAGGTTTTTCCGGTCCCGGCGGTTGCCCCAGTTGAGCCAGATCACCGGCACGCCGGCCGCGCGCAGCACGGGCAGGATC
>NZ_BANB01000176.1 GCF_000964365.1 Acidisphaera rubrifaciens HS-AP3
ATGGAGCGGCCGGAGGGTCTGCGCCGGGACCGGCCCAGGTCGAGCCGGCCCCGGCGGACATGGCCACCGAGATCCGGCCCGCGCCGCTCGCCGAGCCGGCGCCCCTTGCCGCCGTGGAGCCCGCGGAGCCGCGCCGGCCGATCGGCAGCTTCCGCCTCGGTGGGCGGCCGGTGCAACTGTCCGACGAGCCCGAAAGCGCCTCGGCCTGACGGGCCATCCTGCCACCGGCATGCGAACGGGCGTCCAAGCCCGGTCGCATCGCCCGGGCGGGCGGGCGGCGATCCGCCGTGCCGTGCCGAGCCGGCCCGGAGCCGGGGCATGATCAAGCCGCCGCGCGACTATCACGACATGGACGACCCGCAGGCGCGGCCGCGTTACACCGGCATTGCCAGCTTCTTCCGCGCGCCGGTCGCCGACGCGCTGGCCGATACGGATATCGGCGTGATCGGCGTACCCTTCGATCTCGGCGTCACCAACCGCAGCGGCACGCGCCACGGCCCGCGCGCGGTGCGCGAGCAGTCCACGCTGCTGCGGCGTATCAACGGCGCGACCGGCATACGGCCTTTCGCTGCCGCCCGCGTTCGCGACCTCGGCGATTGCTGGATCGAGCGGCCGTTCGAACTGACGGGGGCGCAGGCGGAGATCACCGGCTTCTATCGCGACGTGGTAGCCGCCGGCATCGTGCCGCTGTCGGTGGGCGGCGACCATTCGATCACCCTGCCGATCCTGCGCGCGGTCGCGGCGGGCGGCCCCGTCGGCCTCGTGCATATCGATGCGCACGGCGACACCGGCGGTGACTACATGGGCTCGCGCTTTCACCACGGCGCGCCGTTCTCCCGCGCGGCGGAGGAAGGGCTGATCGACCCGGCCCGCGCGATCCAGATCGGCCTGCGCGGCACCACCAACGACCCCGATCTCTGGGGCTTCAGTCAGCGTGCCGGCATGCGCGTGATGATGATGGACGAGGTGCAGGACCGGGGCTGGCGCCACGCGGCGGACGAGGCGCGGCGGATCGCCGCCGGCGGTCCCGTCTATCTCTCCTTCGACATCGACAGCCTCGACCCGTCACAGGCGCCGGGCACCGGCACGCCGGAGGCGGGCGGGCTGACGATGATCGAGGCGCTGCGGCTGCTGCGCGCGCTGCGGGGCCTCGATTTCGTGGGCGCCGATCTGGTGGAGGTGGCACCGCCCTTCGATGTCGGCACGCTGACCGCCTTCAACGGCGCGTCCATCCTGTTCGAACTGCTCTGCCTGCTCGCCGAGGCCTGGACGGCGCGCGGCGCCACGCCCTAGCCGCGGGTGGTGCGCGGCGGCCCGATGGCCGACAGCAGCGCGGGGATGAACACCAGCGTCGCGACCAGGGTGCAGCCGAGGCTGATCAGCAGCAGCTTCCCCATGCTCGCCGTGCCGGGATGCGCCGACAGCGCCAGCGACCCGAAGGCCGAGCCCGTGGTCAGCGCCGAGAACATCACCGCCCGCGCGGTCGCCGAGCCCAGCATGCGCGGCCGGCCGGCCCGCCAGTTCATCACGAAATAGATGTTGAACGACACGCCGACGCCGAGCAGCAGCGGCAGGGCGATGATGTTGGCGAAGTTGATCGGCATGCCGATCGCGACGATCGCCACCACCGTCATCAGCGCCGACAGCGACAGCGGCGCCAGCACCAGCCCGACATCGAGCGCGCGCCGCAGGGCGACGAACAGGATCAGCGCGATGGCGACGAAGGCGCCCACCGCCGCGGTGCGGAACGCGTCCACGATCGTGCGCGCCGTCGCCACGATCGTGACCGCCGAGCCGCCGACATTCGGGGCGACGGTCGCCACCTCCTGCACCAGGGCCTGCAGCCCGCGGCTGTCGCGCGCGGTCGATTTGGCCATCGCTTGCACCCGTGCCCGTCCGTCCGGCAGCAGCCAATCGCGCTTCAGATCCTCGGGGATGGTCGCGATGGTGGCCGGCTCCGCCGACAGGGCGGTGCGCAGCTGCGCCAGTTGCACCGGCAGGAAGCGGGTCAGCGCATGGTCCATGCCGACGAGGATGGCGTCCGGCGCCTTCGCCACCGCCCGCAGGTCGCCCGCGATCAGCGCGAGCGGCGCATCCTTCGGCAGCTTGGCCAGCGCCGGCTCGATCTGTCCGTCGGCCGTCGCCGCCGCCATGCGTATGTCGGCGGGCGTCGCGGGGGCGACCGGCCCGTGCGGGGCGAGCGTGACCGCGAGGATGGAGTTGGCGTCCGCGATCGCCGCGAGCTTCGGCCCCTGATCCTTCGGCACCAGGCTGTTGATCGACAGCACCTGTGCCACCAGCGGCAGCGCTTCCAGCTTCGGCGTCAGCGCCGCCGCCGCCGCGGCGTCCTGCGTCAGGATGTCGACGCTGTAGGGGTTGGTCACCGGGTCGTCGAACAGGTCGCGCAGCGTCCGCATCGCCTCGGTGTCCGGGTTCTTCGTGTGCAGCGGATCGGAATCGAAGCGCAGCGCGAAGGTGAGGCCGACGCCCGCGAGCGCCAGGACGGCAAAGATGCCCAGCAGCGGCCGGCGGTGACGGGCGATCACCGGATCAAGCCGCGCCGCCCAGGCAAATCCCACTTCCGCCGCCTCGCCCCGCGGCCGGCACAGCGCGATCGCCGCCGGCAGGAAGGTCAGCGTGCAGGCGAAGGCGACCAGCATCCCGAAGCCGGCGATCAGCCCCAGCTCCGCGACGCCCGAGAAATCGGTGGGCACGAAGGCGAGGAACCCCGCCGCCGTCGCCGCCGCCGCGACCAGGATCTGCACGCCGACCCGCCGGCCCGTCTCGGCCATCGCCGCCTCGGCCTGCGCGGCCTCGAACCGCTGCTCGCGGTAGCGGACGCTGAACTGGATCGCGAAATCGACGGCGATGCCCACGAACAGCACGCCGAAGCCGACCGAGATCAGATTGAGCGTGCCCACCGCCGCCGCGGCGAAGAACACGGTCAGCAACAGGCCAAGTGCGAGCGTGCCCAGCACCGGCAGGATCAGCCGCCAGGTGCGCAGCGCGAGGAACAGCCAGAGGGTGATCAGCAGGACGCTGCCGATCAGCCCGGCCACCGCGCCCTGCGCGACCGTCGCGAACTCCTCGTCCGCCAGGGCGACGGAGCCGGTGATGCGCACCCGCGCGTCGCCCGACTTGACGAATTCGAGCCCCCGGATCGCCGTCCGCATGTCCGCCGTCGCCGCCCCGCCGGGTTGCAGGGAGCCGTAGTCGAGCTTCGGCTGGACCAGGACGAATTTGTACTTGCCGGCGAGATCGCTCACCGGCCCGCTGAGCAGGTTCTGCCACGACAGCGGTTGCGGATGCCCGGCCAGCGCCTCGGCCATGGCGGTGTGAAAGCCGGTGAGGGCCGCCCGGAAGCCGCTGAGGTCGGCGTCGCCGTGCTGCACGCCGAGTCCGATCAGCCCGAGCGTCGCCAGCAGCCCGCGCGCGGAGGGATCGGCGACCAGCTGGCCGAGGAAGGGCTGCGCGTCCACCGTGCGGTCGAGCAGCGATTGCAGCGTCTTCTGATCGAGGAACAGCAGCCCCTCGCGGTGCAGATAGGGGGCCGAGTCCGGGCGCCGGACGCTGCGCACATGGGCGGTGTCCGCCGCCATCGCGGCGGCGAGGGAGGCGGCCGTCGCGTCGGCCTCCTCGGGGATGCGGGCGTCGATCACCGCCACCAGCAGGTCCTGGAATTGCGGGAAGTCCCGCGCCAGCGCATCCGCCCGCTGCCGCCAGGGCAGCGAGGCCGAGAACATCCGGTCGGTGTCGGTGGAGACGCCGAGATGCCCGCTCGCATACCACCCGCCGAGGCCCCCGAGGACGGCGCCGGCCAGGACGACGGCGGCGGCCGCACGACGACAGCGCTCGACAAGGGCGGCAAGCAGGCTCGGCAGGGTCATGCTGGGTTCCGTCGGGGCGGGGAGGCGGTTTGGTGCGCCCGCGCCGCGGCCCGGTCAACCTCCGCGCGGCCCCCGGGCGGCATTTGTTCCGGCGGTTCCCTCGCGTAATCTGCGGCCAAGCCGAGGATCATCGGAGGGGAGGCGAGCGCCATGGACGGACCAGCTACGGAAGGCGACGGCCGGTTCCAGATCGGGCTGGAACGCAGGGTCGCGAACTATACGCCGCTCTCGCCGCTCAGCTTCCTCGCCCGCGCGGCGCTGGTGTTTCCCGGCCGCACCTCGATCGTCCACGGCGACCTGCGCTGGACATGGCGCGAGACCTATGCCCGCTGCCGCCGTCTTGCCTCCGCCCTGGCCGCGCGCGGCGTGCGGCGGGGCGACGTGGTCGCCGTGCTGGCCCCGAACGTGCCCGCCATGGTGGAGGCGCATTTCGGGGTGCCGATGGCGGGCGCCATCCTCAACACGCTCAACACGCGGCTCGATGCGGCCAGCGTCGCCTTCATGCTGCGCCACGGTGGCGCGCGGGTTCTGCTGGTGGACGGCGAGCTGGCGCCGGTCGCGCGGGCGGCGCTCGAACAGCTCGACACGCCAATCCTTGTCGTCGATCTGGACGACCCGCTGGGGCCGCCGGACACGCGGATCGGCGCCCTGACCTACGAGGCGCTGCTGGCGGAGGGCGATCCCGACCATGCGTGGGAGGGGCCGCCCGACGAGTGGGACGCGATCTCGCTCAACTACACATCGGGCACCACGGGCGATCCCAAGGGCGTCGTGATCGCCCACCGCAGTGCCTATCTGAATGCGGTCAGCAACGTCGTCTGCTGGTCGATGCCGGCGCACCCGACCTATCTCTGGACGCTGCCGCTGTTCCACTGCAACGGCTGGTGCTTTCCGTGGACGGTCGCGCTGCTCGCGGGGGTGAATGTCTGCCTGCGCCGGGTCGATGCCGCGCCGATCCTCGACGCGATCCGCCGCCACCGGGTGACGCATATGTGCGGCGCGCCGATCGTCTATGCCAACGTGGTCGCCGCGCCCGAGGAGATGCGCGTCGGGATCGATCACACGGTGCAGGGCATGGTCGCGGGCGCCGCGCCCCCGGCCGCGCTGATCGAGGGGGCGGAGCGGATCGGCATCCATCTGACGCATGTCTATGGCCTGACCGAGGTGCTGGGCCCCGCCGCCGTCTGCGCGCCGCAGGCCGAGTGGGCCGATCTGCCGCTGGAGGCGCGGGCGGAGAAGCTCGCCCGGCAGGGCGTGACCTATCCGCTGCAGGAGGCGATGGAGGTCCGCGACCCGGCGACGCTCGCCCCGGTGCCCTGGGATGGTGCCACGATGGGCGAGATCGTCTTTCGCGGGAACATCACCATGCGCGGCTACCTGTCCAACCCGGACGCGAGCGCGCGCGCCTTCGAGGGCGGCTGGTTCCATACCGGCGACCTCGCCGTGGTCGATCCCGACGGCTACGTGCGGATACGCGACCGGTCGAAGGACATCATCATCAGCGGCGGCGAAAACATCGCCTCGCTGGAAGTGGAGGAGGCGCTGCACCGGCACGCGTCCGTGTTCGGCGCCGCCGTGGTGGCGCAGCCCGACCCGAAATGGGGCGAGACGCCGTGCGCCTTCATCGAGCTGAAGCCGGGGCACGCGGCGGACGCCGACGCGCTGCGTGCCCACTGCCGCGCGCAGCTCGCGCACTACAAGGTGCCGAAGCGTTTCGTGTTCGGCCCGCTGCCGCGCACTTCCACCGGCAAGATTCAGAAGCATGTGCTGCGCGAGGCAGCCAAGGAGACCGACCGATGACCTACGCCGCGCCGCTGCGCGACCTGCGTTTCGTGCTGGAGGAGCTGGTCGGCATGGACGCGGTCGCCGCCCTGCCGGGGGCGGATCACGTTAATGCCGAGCTGGTCGCCGCCGTGCTGGAGGAGGCCGGCCGCTTCGCCGCCGACGTGCTGGCGCCGCTGAACGCGCCGGGCGACAAGGCGGGCGCCCGGTGGGACGACGGGGCGGTGACGACCGCGCCCGGCTTCGCCGACGCCTATCGCCGCTTCGTGGAAGGGGGCTGGAACGCCCTGTCCTGCAATCCCGAGCATGGCGGGCAGGGCCTGCCGAAAAGCGTCGCCGCCGGGGTCGAGGAGATGTGGAACGCCGCCAACATGTCCTTCGCCCTGTGTCCGCTGCTGACGCGCGGCGCGATCGAGGCGCTGGAGCTGACCGGCAGCGACGCGCAGAAGGCGCTCTATCTGCCGAAGCTGATCGAAGGCAGCTGGACCGGCACGATGAACCTGACGGAGCCGCAGGCGGGCTCCGACCTCGCCGCCGTGCGCACCCGCGCGACGCCGGACGGCGAGGGGCGCTACCGCATCCAGGGCCAGAAGATCTACATCACCTATGGCGAGCACGACATGGCCGAGAACATCGTCCATCTCGTCCTCGCCCGCCTGCCGGACGCGCCGGCGGGGGTGAAGGGCATCAGCCTGTTCGTGGTGCCGAAGTTCATCCCCGACGCGGACGGCCGGCCCGGCGCGCGCAACGACATCCGCTGCGTGTCGATCGAGCACAAGCTCGGCATCAAGGCGAGCCCGACGGCGGTGCTCGCCTATGGCGATGCGGGCGGCGCGCTCGGCGAGCTGGTGGGCGAGGCCAATCGCGGTCTCGAATACATGTTCATCATGATGAACAACGCCCGCTTCCAGGTGGGCCTGCAGGGCCTCGCCATCGCCGAACGCGCGTTCCAGCAGGCGCGCGCCTATGCCCGCGACCGGGTGCAGGGCACCGAGGCGGGCGTGCGCGGCGGCGGGCGCGTGCCGATCATCCGCCACGCCGACGTGCGGCGGATGCTGATGGAGATGAAGGCGCGGATCGAGGCGATGCGCGCCCTCGGCATCGTCACCGCCCACGCGCTCGACCTCGCACAGGCGGGGCAGGACGCGGGGGCGCAGGCACGGGCCGATCTGCTGATCCCCATCGTCAAGGGCTGGTTCACGGAGCAGGCCGGCGACATCGCCAGCCTGGGCGTGCAGATCCATGGCGGCATGGGCTTCATCGAGGAGACGGGCGCGGCGCAGCATCTGCGCGATGCGCGCATCCTGCCGATCTACGAGGGCACGACCGGCATCCAGGCCAATGACCTGATCGGGCGCAAGGTCGCGCGCGACGGCGGGCGGGCGGCCCATGCCCTCGCCGCCGAGATGCGGGCGACCGCCGAACGCCTGCCGGAGAGCGGCGAACTGGCCGGGCTGCGCGCGGGCCTGCTCTCCGCCGTCAGCCTGCTCAATGCGTGCACCGACTGGATGGTGGCGACCTACGGCACCGATATCGGGGCCGCGAGCGCCGGGGCGGTGCCGTATCTGAAGCTGTTCGGCACGGTCGCGGGCGGCTGGCAGACCGCGCGGGCGGCCATGGCGGCCGCCGCGCGCCTGGAGGGCGGCGACAACGCCGACCGCGATTTCCACCAGGCCAAGATCGGCACCGCGCAATTCTACGCCGCGCATGTCCTGGCGCAGGCCGGCGCCTATGCCCACCAGGTCATGCACGGCGCCCCGGCGACGTTCGCCCTGACGGACGACCAGATCGCGGCCTAGCGGCGTCCCCCGCCGCCGACCGGAACGGGGTGGCGCCTTAGCGGCGCCACCATCCCTGCTTGGGTGCCGGCGGCGGCGCCGCTCCCACCACGATCGGCTTCACGACCGGCGCGGGCTCCGGGGTCGCTTCGGGCGCGGGCACCGGCGCGGGCTCGGTCTCGGGGCCAGCGGCGATGCCGGGCGTGACCGGCTGGGCTTCGGCCGCGTGACCGGCGCCGT
>NZ_BANB01000175.1 GCF_000964365.1 Acidisphaera rubrifaciens HS-AP3
TGGATACGGCAGCAGACGTCGCGCGCCACTACGGTAATAGCGCGCTCGCGGACTCCATCCTCGATGCGCTGGCGGCGGCGGGGAAGGATGCGGCGGACCTGACCCATGCCGATCTCGCGCCGGTCGACGAGTTCCATATCGGCGGCCGGGCGGCGACGCAGGCGCTGGCGGCGCAGCTCGCGCTGCGGCCGGACATGCATCTGCTGGACGTGGGCTGCGGCCCGGGCGGCGCGTCGCGGTATTTCGCGCAGACGCATGGATGCCGCGTCACGGGGATCGACCTGACCGAGGATTACGTGCGGGTCGCGGAACTGCTGTCGCAGCGTCTGGGCCTGGGCGACCGGGTGTCGTACCGGCAGGCGAGCGCACTGGCGCTGCCCTTCGACGCCGCGTCGTTCGACGGCGCCTATATGCTGCATGTCGGCATGAACATACGCGACAAGGCGGCGCTGTTCGCGGAGATCCGCCGCGTGCTGCGGCCGGGCGCGCAGTTCGCGGTCTATGACGTGATGCGTGAGGGCGACGGCGAGCTGTCGTTTCCCGTGCCGTGGGCGTCGCGCGCGGACATCAGCTTCGTGGACGACGCGGCGACGTATCGCCGGGCGCTGGAGGCGGCGGGCTTTGCCGTGGAGGTCGCGCGCAGCCGGCGCGACTTCGCCATCGCGTTCTTCCGCCAGATGCGCGCGCGGGCGGCGGGGAGCGGCGGCCCGCCGCCCCTCGGGCTGCATCTGCTGATGGGCGCGTCCTCGCCGCAGAAGGTTGCCAACATGATCGACATGCTCGAACGCGGGCTGATCGCGCCCACCGAGATGATCGCCCGCGCCGTGTAGGGCAGACTGCGGCCTGTCCGGTCAGGTCGGCTAGCGCTCGCGCGCGGGCGGCCGCCGGTCCCGGCCCGCTCACGGCAGCACGTAACCGACCGTCGCCTGCGCGACCGGCCGGCTTACGCGGCCTTGCCAGAGGCGAACATCGATGGTCGCGAGCCTATGGCCGAGTTTGAGTAGCCGCGCGTCGGCGATGACAAGTTTTCCAGCCGCGTTAGGCCGCGCCGACGGATTGACCACCTGGAATCGCGTGAAGCACCGGTGCCTCGTCCAGTTTGACGCCTGCATCCCGTACACGCTGTACAAAGATTTTCAGTAAGCAGGCATCTAATTCTGGGGATGGAATGAAGGGCAGCTCCTTGCCGTCTAAGCCAGGAAACAGGAACGCCTTTTTATCCTTGTGCTCCTTGTAGTCAATCAATGAGCCACTGTTTGGACGACCATAGTATAAGCGGAATGAAGTTTTTGTTTTGCGGAATGCAATTCTCTGAATTTCTGAGAACAATGCTTCGTTCCGAGCTAGAAAGAACAGACGGTTAGTGACGTAAGAGAGGGCCTCCTTCTCACCCTCGGAGGGCTCCATGGCGTCGGGTTCTGCGTCGGCAGAGGCGACTGCCGGCGAGACTTGCGTGACTTCCTGTCGCTCTGGCTGGGCCTTCACCACGTCCTTCGGCGCATATCCGAACCGGGCCAGAGCCTCCTGAGCAACGAACGTCTCCATAGCAGATCGCACGAGTTCACGATTGGCGTCGACTATCTTTTGTGTGACCTTCGTAATCTTTCCGCCGACTGGGGAGCACCCTAATATAAATCTGATGAAGTCGTCGGACGGCTCCGTTTTGAATTTCTTAACGGTTTCAACGATCGACTCAAACAGTATCTTCTTCTTCGCCTCGGCACCAACATCTTGTGGGTTAAATGATCCATTCATGATGGCAGCTATACCGGATAGCACGTTGTCGTCGATGGAGTTGGTTTTGTAGACTTCGAGAAAGTCCACTCGAAGAAATGCCGTCTCGTCCATCATATTCTGACTATCTGAATCGGCGTAAAATTCATATTTTACGCCATCGGTGAGTATTCCTAATTTAACTGTAGAACAAGCATTGAAATAACTTCTCAACTGCCCGCGATCGTCTTTGATCGGCGCGCCGGTCCTCTTGGATTCGATCGCTATTACCGGGTTGCCGTTATGAAGAATCGCAAAATCAACTTTGTTTTGGTATTTCTCAGAAAAGTCCGCATGGTGTTCCGGTGACACCTCATCCGGATTTCCAACATCATAGCCGAGGGCCATAAGAAATGGTTGAACCAGCGAGGCGTTCGTCTTAGCCTCTGAGTCGACTTTTGGTGCCCGAAGCCCCACTAGCTTCGCGTGGGCAAGCATGCGTAGCCGGAATTCCTCAAGGTCTATTGGCATCTGTGCTTCCTTAACGTTTCTGCTTGCACAAATCGGGTGAGGCGGCCCTCCGCCTCGTCATCAGTGGCGGCGAGAACAGTGCGGCAGTGAGCCTAAAAATCCTACCATTCCCTGTATCACCTCGGCCCAATACACGTGGTCGTGAGCAGACCGATCGCGCTTACACCTTCGAATCACAGCGGCTACCGATGCGGCGTCGCCACCCTTGCCTCCGCCCCGGCCGGCGCATAGAAGGACGCGCCAAGGTCGGAAAGGCACCCGCCTATGGCATCCCTGACAGATCGTGTGATCGAGGCCCTCGCGTTTGACGACGTGCTGCTGGTGCCTGCCTACTCGCAGGTATTGCCGGCGGGCGCCGACACGCGGACGCGGCTGACGCGCACCATCTCGCTCAACGTCCCGCTTGTCGCCGCCGCGATGGACACCGTCACCGAAAGCGAGATGGCGATCGCCATGGCGCAGCAGGGCGGCATCGGCGTCATACACAAGAACATGACCGCCGACGAACAGGCGGGCCATGTCCGGCGCGTCAAGAAGTTCGAGAGCGGCATGGTGGTGAACCCCGTCACCATCCACCCGGACCAGACGCTGTCGGACGCGCGCCAGCTGATGAGCGCGCACCGCATCAGCGGCATCCCGGTGGTAGAGCGCGGCACGGGCCGGCTGGTCGGCATCCTGACCAACCGCGACGTGCGCTTCGCGACCGATCCCGAGGTCAAGGTCTATGAGCTGATGACGCGGGAGAACCTCGTCACGGTGCAGAGCGAGGTGGAGCCCGACGAGGCGCGCCGGCTGCTGCATCGTCACCGCATCGAGAAGCTGCTGGTGGTCGACGACGCCTATCGCTGCGTCGGGCTGATCACCGTCAAGGACATGGACAAGGCGCAGGCGCATCCGCTCGCCATCAAGGACGAGATGGGCCGGCTGCGCGTCGCCGCGGCAACGGGCGTGGGCGCGGACGGGGCGGCGCGGGCGCAGGCGCTGATCGACGCCGAGGTGGACGTGATCTGCGTCGACACCGCGCACGGCCATTCCGCCGGGGTGCTGGAGGCGGTGGGGCGGATCAAGAAACTGTCGAACGCGGTGCAGATCGTCGCCGGCAACGTCGCCACGCCCGAGGGCGCGCGGGCGCTGATCGAGGCGGGGGCGGACGCGGTCAAGATCGGCATCGGGCCGGGCAGCATCTGCACGACGCGCGTGGTGGCGGGCGTCGGCGTGCCGCAGTTCAGCGCGGTGCTGGAGACGGCGGCGGCGTGCCGCGAGGCCGGCGTGCCGGCGATCGCCGACGGCGGCGTGCGCACCAGCGGCGACATCGTCAAGGCGCTGGCGGCGGGGGCGGAGGCGGTGATGATCGGCAGCCTGCTCGCCGGCACCGAGGAGGCGCCGGGCGAGGTGTTCCTGTATCAGGGCCGCTCCTACAAATCCTATCGCGGCATGGGCAGCATCGGCGCGATGGCGCGCGGCTCGGCCGACCGGTATTTCCAGCAGGAGATCAAGGACCAGCTCAAGCTGGTGCCGGAAGGGATCGAGGGGCGCGTCGCCTACAAGGGCCCGGTCGCCGCGGTGGTGCACCAGCTGGTGGGCGGGCTGCGCGCCGGCATGGGCTATACCGGCAGCGCCACGATCGAGGATCTGCACCGCAACGCCACGTTCCGCCGGGTGACGGGC
>NZ_BANB01000174.1 GCF_000964365.1 Acidisphaera rubrifaciens HS-AP3
GCGCGGGCCCCGACGGCGCCCATCGTCAGGCCGGCCGCGATCGCCGCCGCGCCGAGAAGTGTCTTGGTGCTCATGGTTCGTCCTTTCGTCCGCGTCGTGTCCGGCGACGGTCGCCCGGCGGCGCGCCAGGAAGGCGGCGCGCGCCCGAAGCGGGCCGTCGCGATGCGCCTTCAACACGCGCCTATGGACGAGGTTCCGATGCCCGCGGGTAAAACCGGCCCGCGGCCGCGCGCCGGTCAGAGCGGCTCGGTATCCAGCGCATAGCCGGCGGCGCGCACGGTTCGGACCACGTCAAGCTCGTCCGCGCCGTTGATCGACTTGCGCAGGCGGCGGATATGCACGTCGACGGTGCGCGGCTCGACATGGATGTCCTTGCCCCACACCGCGTCCAGCAACTCCTCGCGCGAGAACACGCGGCGGGGATGCTGCATCAGGAACTCCAGCAGGCGGAACTCCGTGGGGCCCAGATGGATTGGCCGCCCGTTGCGCGTCACGCGATGCGTCGACAGGTCCATGGTGATGTCGTGAAACGTCAGCTGTCCCTTGACCGGCACGGCGTTGGAGCGGCGCAGCAGGGCGCGGATGCGCGCCAGCAGCGCCTCCATGTTGAACGGCTTGCCGATATAGTCGTCGGCGCCGGTGTTGAGGCCGCGCACCGCGTCCTGATCCTCAGTACGGGCGGTGACCATGATCACCGGCAGGTCGCGGGTCGCCGGGCGGCGGCGGATCTGGCGGCAGACCTCGATGCCGCTCATCACCGGCAGCATCCAGTCGAGCAGCACGAGATCGGGTTGCGCCTCGGCGATGCGGGTCAGCGCCTCCTGCCCGTCGCCCGCCTCCTCCACGCGGTAGCCCTGTTTTTCGAGGTTGTAGCGCAGCATCGTCGCCAGCGCCGCCTCGTCCTCCACCACCAGGATCAGCGGCTTGGCCAGCGCCGCCGTGCCGTCGTTGCCGCCACGCGGCGACTCGACCGTGATCCGCTCGCTCATCGTCATGCTCATGTCTGATGTTCGGGTGCTTATGCTTCGGGCCGCACCACGGCATAGGCGGAGGTGTCGCCCTTTGGCCGCGCCTGCTCGATCGGGCGGCCGACCGCCGTGTAGTACACCGTCTCCGCCACGTTGGTCGCGTGGTCGCCGATCCGTTCCATGTTCTTGGCGATGAACAGCAGATGCGTGCAGGGCGTGATGTTGCGCGCATCCTCCATCATGTAGGTGATCAGCTCGCGGAAGATGGTGTTGTAGAGGTCGTCGATCAGCTGGTCGGAACGCCACACCTGCATCGCCATGTCGGGGTCGCGCTGCTGCACAGCGTCGATCACCAGCTTGAGGTTCTGCTGCACCAGCCGCGCCATGTTGGCGAGCGCCGACAGGCTGAGCGGCAGGTTGAACTGGTCGAGCACGATGCTGCGCTTGGCCACGTTGGCGGCGTAGTCGCCGATGCGTTCGAAGTCGCCGGCGATCTTCAGCGCGGCGACGACGCGGCGCAGGTCGTCGGCGACCGGCTGGCGCAGTGCCAGCAGGCGGATCACGAAGTGCTCCACCTCGCGTTCCAGCGCGTCGGCGCGCGGATCGAGCTCCACGGCGCGGGTCGCGGCCTCGCCGTCGCGCGACATGATCGCCTCCGCCGCCAGCGCGACCTGATTCTCCACCACGCCGCCCATCTCGGCGAGCAGGGTGTCGAGGCGTTTCAGTTCCTGTTCGTAGCTGCGCACAACGTGCTCGCCGTCAGTGGCCATGCCGCTCTCCGCCCCTGGGCCTCAACCGAACCGCCCGGTGATGTATTCGCGCGTGCGCGGCTCGCGCGGCGCGGTGAAGATCTGTCCCGCGGGTCCCACCTCGATCAGCTCGCCAAGGTAGAAGAACGCCACCTGATCGGCGCAGCGGGCCGCCTGCTGCATGTTGTGCGTCACGATGGCGATGGTGAAGTCGACCTTCAGCTCGTCGATCAGCTCCTCGATCTTCAGCGTGCTGATCGGATCGAGCGCGCTGGTCGGCTCGTCGAGCAGGATCACCTCCGGGCGCACCGCGATGGTGCGGGCGATGCACAGGCGCTGCTGCTGCCCGCCCGACAGGCCGGTGGCGGGCGTCGCGAGCCGGTCCTTGACCTCGCCCCACAGCGCCGCGCGGGTCAGCGACCATTCGACGCGCTGATCCAGCTCCGCCTTGCTCAGCCGTTCGTGCAGGCGCACGCCGAAGGCGACGTTGTCGTAGATGCTCATCGGAAACGGCGTCGGCTTCTGGAACACCATGCCGACGCGGCTGCGCAATTCGTCGACGCCGATGTCGCCGCCGATGATGTCGCGCCCCTCGAGCAGGACCTGACCTGTCGCGCGCTGTCCCGGATAGAGGTCGTACATGCGGTTGAGGCAGCGCAGCAGCGTGGACTTGCCACAGCCGGACGGCCCGATCATGCCGGTCACGGTGCGGTCCGGCAGGTCGAGGGTGACGCCCTTCAGCGCCCGGTTCGCGCCATAGAAGAAATCGAGGTTGCGGATGGCGATGCGCGGCGGCGCGTCGCCCCCCATGGCGGCCGATTCGGACGCCGTCCCGGACGCAGAACCGGGCATGGGTGCCGGCGTGCCGGCATTGGTCGTGACGCTCATGTGCGGCCTCTTGTCCTGCTCGATGCCGGTCGCGTCCCCGCGCGTCCCGTCCCCGCGGACCGTGACGAACGGCCGGCGGCCCGGCAGGGGCGCGCGGCGCGGGTCATCGGATGTCGGCCGCCCAGTCGCGGCGGACACGCGCCTTCACCGCGGCCGGCAGGGGGATGTAGTCGAGCCGTTCGGCGATATCGTCGCCATTCTTGATCGCCCAGTCGAAGAACGCCACCACCGCCGACGCGCGCGCGCGGTCGCGGCGGTCGCGGGGCAGTTCGACGAAGGTCGCGGCGACGATCGGCCAGGCGCGGGGGCCGGGCTGGTCGATCAGGTCCACCGCGTAGTCCACGGCATGCGCCCAGTCGGCGCCCGCGGCGGCGGCGGCATAGGTCGTGGTGTCGGGGGGGACGTAGCGGCCGTCGTGATTGCGCAGCCGCACGGTCGCCAGATGGGCCCGGGCGGCATAGGGGCTGCCGACATAGCCGATGGCGCCGGGCGTGCCGCGCACGGCGGCGGCCACGCCGTCATTGCCGCGCGCCCCGGCGCCGGCCGGCCAGGCGACGCTGGTGTTGGCGCCGATGTCGCTTTTCCACCGCGCGCTGACCGCCGAGAGATAGGCGGTGAAGAGATAGGTCGCGCCGGCGCCGTCGTCGCGGTGAACGGGGGCGACCGGCAGTCCGGGCAGGGCGAGACCGGGATTGAGGGCGGCGATGCGCGGATCGTCCCACCGGCCGATGGTGCCGGCAAAGATATCGGCCAGGACCGCGCCGCTCAGCCGGAGCGCGCCGGGCGCGACCCCCGGCAGGTTGACCACGATGACGAGCGCGCCGAGGGCGGTCGGGAATTGCAGCAGGTCGCCCGAAGCGAGCCGCGCCGGGCTCATCGGGGCATCGGTCGCGCCGAAATCGACGGCGCGGGCGAGGATGCGGCGCTGTCCGGCGCCGGAGCCGACCGCCTGATAGTCGAGATCGAGATGGATCGCCGGCTTCGCCGCGGCCGCCCATTCCCGGTAGAGCGGGGCGGCGAAGGTCGAGCCCGCCCCGGTGATCGGCCGCACCCCGGCGGATGGCTGCGCGGCGGCGGCGACGGCGGATGCCGCCAGGGCCGCGAGCACGAGCGCAGTCGACACGGGACGCATGCATCCTCCTTCCGGCGGGCGACACCCCGGCGCGCCGGCGGGCGACCCGGGGCGGAC
>NZ_BANB01000173.1 GCF_000964365.1 Acidisphaera rubrifaciens HS-AP3
CGGGGCTGGGGCTGGCGACGGCTTCGCTGCCGGACGCGGCGTCGGTCGTCGATACGCTGCTGGTCGCGGGAGGGCCGGGGGTGGGGGCGGCAGCGGAAGACGGGGTGCTGTGCGCCTGGGTGGCGGCGCGGGCTGGCCGGGCGCGTCGCGTCGCCTCGGTCTGCACGGGAGCATTCCTGCTCGCGGCCGCCGGGCTGCTCGACGGGCGGCGGGCGGTGACGCACTGGTCGTATTGCGAGGCGCTGGCGCGACGCCATCCGGCGGTGCGGGTCGAGCGTGATCCGATCTTCGTGCGCGACGGCGGCGTGTGGACCTCGGCCGGGGTGACGGCGGGGATCGATCTCGCGCTCGCGCTGGTGGAGGAGGATCTCGGCCGGGCGGCGGCGCTGGCGGTCGCGCGGCATCTGGTGGTGTTCCTCAAGCGGCCGGGCGGGCAGGCGCAGTTCAGCGCCGCGCTGTCCCTGCAGGCGGCGGAGGACCGGTTCGGCGCCCTGCATGCCTGGATCACCGCGCACCTGTCCGAACGCCTGACGCTGCCGGCGCTGGCGCGGCAGGCGGGCATGAGCGAGCGCAGCTTCAGTCGCCACTATGTCGCGGCCACGGGCATGACGCCGGCGCGGGCGATCGAGCGGCTGCGGGTGGAGGAGGCGCGGCGGCTGCTGGCGGAGACGCGCCTGCCGGTCAAGCGCATCGCCCGGCGATGCGGGTTCGGATCGGAGGAGACGCTGCGGCGCAGCTTCCTCCGCCTGCTCGCGGCCGGTCCGCAGGCGTATCGCGCCCGGTTCGGCGCCTGAGGGCGGCCCGGCCCGGCGCCGGATGACGGCTGGACACGGGGCGTTAACGGACGGATCGACATTCTGGACGGGTCTCAGAAGGGGAGCCGTTCGTTATGTCGACTCCGGCCCGCACCGGTGGCACGCCCGTCCCGGCCGCTACAGCCATTCCGACCCTGCCGTCGATCGCGGAGACGCAGCTCGATCCCTATGCCTACACCGGGGGGACGGTGGACGGCTCCAACGTCGTCGCGGCGTGGCAGCACGCGACCGGCAGCGGCGTCGCGGTGGCGGTGATCGATGACGGGTTCACCCCGTCCCTGCTCGGGCAGTTCGACAGCGCGGAGTCCGCGAGCTTCGGCGCGGCCGGCCTCGGCGAGCCGGCGGGCGGGTTTCACGGCACCACCACGTCCGGCCTGATCGGCGACGCGGGGAGTGCCACCACGCCGGTCGGGCTGGCGCCCGGGGCGACCATCATCGGGATGAAGGTCGATTTCGCCGGCGGCAGCTTCAGCGAGATGGTGAGCGCGCTGACCGCCGCCGCGCCGCTCGCCGCGGTGATCAACAATTCCTGGGGTCTGACGGGATACGGCAACGGCGGCCCGTCGCAGGCCGGCATGGCGCCGTGGTACGCGGCGGTGCAGTCGGCGGTGGCCTCGGCGCGCGGCGGACTGGGCGATGCGGTGGTGTTCGCGGCCGGCAACGACCGGGCGAATGCCGATACGGTGAGCCTGCAGCCGATCGCGGACGATCCGCGGGTGATCGCGGTCGCGGCGACCAACCGCGACGGGTCGGTCGCGAGCTTCTCCAACCCCGGCCCCGGCCTGCTGGTCGCGGCCGAGGGCAACGGCGTGACCGTGACGCTGCCGTCCGGGGCCACCAGCCAGGCGGCGGGCACGTCATATGCGGCGCCGGCGGTCTCGGCCGTCGTTGCGATGATGCTGCAGGCGAACCCGAACCTCGGCTGGCGGGACGTGCAGACGATCCTGGCGGAGTCCGCCTATGCGCCGCTCGCCAGCGCGTCGGGTTTCGCGACCAATGCCGCCTCCGGCTGGAACGGCGGCGGGATGCATTTCTCCAACGATCTCGGCTTCGGCGTCGTCGATGCGAACGTCGCGGTGAACCTCGCCCGCGCCTGGACCGCGCAATCCACCAGCGCCAACCAGGCGACGCTGTCGGCCACGCAGGCACGCAGCCTGTCGGTCGCCGTCAACGGCACCGCGTATTCGACCGTGTCGTTGAGCGGCGGGATGCGCGTGCAGCACGTGCAGGTGCATATCGACGACACCAACCTGCCGGTCGCGTACACGAAGCTGGTGTTGACCTCGCCGTCCGGCACGCAATCGGTGCTGCTGGACCGTGCCGGCCTGGTGGGCGGGACGGACCTGACGGGGGGGCTCGATCTCTCGGGCGACACGATCAGCAGCAACGCCTTCTGGGGCGAGGCGGCGGCGGGGACGTGG
>NZ_BANB01000172.1 GCF_000964365.1 Acidisphaera rubrifaciens HS-AP3
CGATCAGCCGGGCGAGGGTGGCGAAGAACTTCGGCTCCAGCGCGCCCACCGCGACGTGCCGGCCGCAGGCGCAGCGGTAGGTGTCATAGAAGGGGGCGCCGGAATCCAGCATGTTGGTCCCCGGCGTGTCGCTCCACTGCCCGGCGGCGCGCAGGGCATAGAACATGCTCATCAGCACCGAGGCGCCGTCCACCATCGCCGCGTCCACCACCTGTCCCCGGCCGGAGCGGGCGCGTTCGAACAGGGCGCAGACCATCCCGAAGGCGAGGAACATCGTCCCGCCGCCGTAGTCGCCCACCAGGTTGAGCGGCGGCACCGGTCCCTCGCCCGCGCGCCCCATGGAGCCGAGCGCGCCGGACAGGGCGATGTAGTTGATGTCGTGCCCGGCCGACTGCGCGAGCGGCCCGTCCTGTCCCCAGCCCGTCATGCGCCCGTACACCAGCCGCGGGTTGCGCGCCGCGCAGTCCGCCGGGCCGATGCCGAGGCGTTCGGCGACGCCCGGGCGAAACCCCTCGATCAGCCCGTCCGACGCCTCCACCAGACGCAGCAGCAATTCCCGCCCGGCCGGCTGCTTGAGGTCGATCGCGAGGCTTTCGCGCCCCCGCCCGATCACGTCGGCGGCGCGCGGCACCGGCAGCACCGGCTCGCCCGCCTGCATCCGTTCGATGCGCAGGACCGTAGCCCCCATGTCGGCAAGCAGCATGGCGCACAACGGCGCCGAGCCGATCCCGGCCAGTTCGAGGATGCGGACGCCTTCCAGCGGACCCATGGCTGATCCTTATCGACTGTGCCTGCCTGACCGGGACGCCCGCGGTTGACACCCGGTCGGGACGCCCGGCTGGTCCAGGGTAGGCGCGGCCGATAGAGTGTGTCCAACGAACGGGAGGGACGCGCGAGATGACCGGCGGAACGGTATGGGAGACGATCGAGACCTCGGTCGCGGACGGCGTCTGCCGCATCGCGCTGAACCGGCCCGACAAGCTCAATCCGCTGTCCGCCCTGCTGATCGACGAGGTCCGGCGCGCCTTCGACGCGGCGGCCGGGGACGCGGCGGTGCGGGCGATCATCCTGACGGGACGTGGCCGGGCGTTCTCCGCCGGCGCCGACCTGCGCGGCGGCATCCAGCCAGGGGGCGATCTCGGCGCGGCGCTGGAGACCCGCTACAACCCGCTCGTGCTCGCCATGCGGGCGTTGCCGAAGCCGATCATCGCGGCGGTGAACGGCATCTGCGCCGGGGCGGCGTGCAACCTCGCGCTGGCCTGCGACATCGTGCTCGCCGCCCGATCGGCGGTGTTCATCGAGGTGTTCGCCCGCATCGCCCTGCTGCCCGATGCCGGCGGGACGTGGTTCCTGCCGCGCGTCATCGGCACCCAGCGGGCATTGGCGGCCAGCATGCTCGCCGCCGACATCACCGCCGAGCAGGCGCATGCCTGGGGCATGGTCTGGGAGGTGCACGACGACGCGGCGCTGCCGGACGCGGCCGAGGCGCTGGCCCGCCGCCTCGCCGCCGGTCCCACCCGCGCCTATGCCGCCATGAAACAGGCCTTCGGCGCCGCCGCCGGCAACACGCTGGCGCAGCAGCTGCAGCTGGAGGCCGATCTCCAGCGCGCCCTCGGCCACAGCGCGGACTTCACGGAGGGCGTGACCGCCTTCCTGGAGAAGCGCCCGTCGGCGTTCCGGGGCGCCTAGAGCCGATGGCCGGACGCACCGCGCCCCGATCGTGCCGGCCTGCGGCGGATGCGCCACGCGGGGACGGAATCGGCGCGGGCGCGGGCGCCGGCGATGAAAATTTGCGGAACTGTCATCCTGCTGGCCGCCGCTTTCGGCTTTCTGCCGCCCGCATGAATGCTGTTTCAGTCTGACGATGGGTGCCCCGGGCAAGGAGAAGGTCGCGCCGATCACCCCGCCGGCCACCGCCCCGGCCGTCGCGCCGGAGGATGCGATGCCGGTGCTGGCCGGCATCCTGATCGCGGGCGGGCATTGCGACGAGCGCACGGTCGAGCGCGGCCGGCGGGTCGCGGCCGAATCCGGGCAGCGGCTGGACAGCGTGCTGATGCAGCTCGGCCTGGTGACGGAGCGCGGGCTTGCCGCCGGTTACGCGGCGCTCCTCGGCCTGCCGGTCGCGACGCCTGCGCGCTATCCCGCCGATGCCCCGATCCTGCCGGAACGGCTGACCCCGCGCTTCCTGCGTCAGGCGCGGGCGCTCCCGGTCGCGCTGGAGGGCGAGACGCTGACGGTCGCCGCCGCCGACCCGCTCGACCCGTTCGTGCCGGCCGCCATCGCCGCCGCGACCGGGCTGCGCGTCGCGCTGGAGGTCGGGGTGCCGATCGAGCTGGATGCGGCCCTGGAGCGGCTGTACCCGGAGATCGCCGAGCAGGCGGACGCCCACGGCGCCGAGGCCGAGGCGCCGCTGGAGGAGGATGCGGAGCGGCTGAAGGACCTCGCGAGCGAGGCGCCGGTGATCCGGCTGGTCAACCAGATCATCTCCCGCGCGGTCGAGACGCAGGCAAGCGACATCCATATCGAACCGTTCGAGGACCGGCTGCGCGTCCGCTACCGCTATGACGGCGTGCTGCACGAGGCGGACAGCCCGTCGGCGCGGCTGACGCCCGCCATCACGTCGCGCATCAAGATCATGGCGCGGCTCGACATCGCCGAGCGGCGGCTGCCGCAGGACGGGCGCATCAAGCTCGCGGTGCGCGGCACCGAGGTCGATTTCCGCGTCTCCACCGTCCCCTCGCTGCATGGCGAGACGGTGGTGCTGCGCGTGCTCGACCGCAGCGCGGTGACGTTCGACTACGCCCGGCTCGGCCTGCCGGCGCCGGTCGTCGAACGGCTGCGCCGCGCGCTCGACCTGCCGAACGGGATCGTCCTCGTCACCGGCCCGACCGGCAGCGGCAAGACGACGACGCTCTACACCGGGCTGCTGACGATCAACGCCATCGCGCGCAAGATCATCACCATCGAGGACCCGATCGAATACCAGCTCACCGGCGTCAACCAGATCCAGGTCAAACCGCAGATCGGGCTGAGTTTCGCGCATCTGCTGCGCGCCATCCTGCGTCAGGACCCGGACGTGATCATGGTGGGCGAGGTGCGCGATCTCGAGACCGCGCAGATCGCGGTGCAGGCGGCGCTGACCGGGCATCTGGTGCTGTCCACCCTGCACACCAACTCCGCCGCCGCGACCATCACGCGGCTGCGCGACATGGGGCTGGAGGATTACCTGCTCGCCGCCGTGCTGCGCGGCGTGCTGGCGCAGCGTCTGGTGCGGCGGCTGTGCGACGCGTGCAAGCAGCCGGCGCCGGCGCCGGCCGAACTGGTCGCGCGCTTCGGCCTCGACGCCCGCAACGGCGGCCGGCCGGTGGTGCTGCATCACCCGGTCGGCTGCCCGCGTTGCCGCAACACCGGCTATCGCGGCCGGCAGGCGATCGCGGAGTTCCTGCTGCCCGACGACGAGGTGCAGCGGCTGCTGTTCGCCCATGCCGACCATGCCGACATCGAGCGCGCGGCGGTGGCCGCCGGCATGACGACGATGTTCGACGCCGGGCTCGACGCCGCGCTCGCGGGGGAGACGACGATCGAGGAAGTCACCCGCAGCATACGGGCCGAGGCCTGAGGCATGGCGAGTTTTCGCTATGTCGCCATCGCGCCCACGGGCGAGGTGACGCGCGGCATCATGGAGGCGGCGGACGCCAATGCCGTCGTGGAATCGCTGCGCCGCGGCGGCGCCATACCGATGCGCGCGGAGCCGGCGGACGGGCGTTCGGGTCTCGCCGAGATGTTCCTGCGCGATCTCGGCGGCGGGCGGCGGCTGACCCGCACCGAGGTGACGGAGATGACGCGCGAGCTCGCGGTCATGCTGGAAGCGGGGCAGGATCTCGACCGCGCGCTGCGCTTCCTGGTAGAGACGGCGCCCGGCGCCCGCGCCCGGCGCATCTACGAGGACATACGCGAGGCGGTGCGCAACGGCGCGCCGCTGGCGACCGCGCTGCAGCGGCATCCGCGCAGCTTCCCGGCCCTGCATATCGGGCTGGTGCGCGCGGGCGAATCGGGCGGGCGGCTGGCGCCCACCCTGGAGCGCCTCGCGGTGCTGCTGGAACGCCAGCGCAGCCTGCGCGCGACGGTGGTGTCCGCGCTGGTGTATCCGACCCTGCTGCTGGTCGCGGCGATCGGCTCGATCACCCTGTTGCTGACGATCGTGCTGCCGCAATTCGTGCCGCTGTTCCAGCAGAACGGCGTCGCGCTGCCGCGGCCGACGCAGATCCTGATCGACGTGGGCGACGTGCTGTCGCGCGACTGGCCGTTCCTGCTGGCCGGGCTCGCCATCCTGGTGGTGGGCGCGCGCGAGCTGTTGCGCCGGCCGGCGCCGCGCGCGGCGTGGGACCGGCTGCGGCTGCGGCTGCCGGTGTTC